>JAYTMI010000269.1:0-11619 GCA_043728625.1 Saprospiraceae bacterium
GAGGGGGGTAATTTTTCATTTGGAAAACGGATTCTCTATTTTTTAGTGGGCATAGTTGTGACTGTTGCCTTGATTTTACCCATTCGAGGAGGCTTACAATTAGCACCAGTCAATCAGAGTGCAGTCTATTTTTCTGATAAACCTTTTGCCAATTATGCGGCGGTCAATCCAATGTGGAATTTTTTTGTTTCTGTTTTTGAAAAAACATCCGAAGATAGAAACCCTTATGCTTATTTCCCTGAAAATGAAGCTGTTGCGACATTAAAAGCTTTATTTTCAGATTCTTCTAAAACTCAAAAATTACTACGCAGCGACCTTCCACAGCCCAATATCATCATTGTTACGTATGAAAGTTTAACTGCAAAAGTCATTGAAAGATTGGGCGGAGAAAAAGGCATAACCCCCAATTTTGATACATTTTCGCATGAAGGTGTTTTGTTTTCAAATATTTATTCAAGCGGCGATAGAACGGATAGAGGTTTGGTTGCTGTATTGTCGGGCTACCCTGCTATTCCTCGCGCTAATGTGATGGAAGTGCCGCGCAAGTCAGCGCAACTGCCCGTTTTGAGTCGAATACTGAGGGGGGACAATTACAACACTGGTTTTTACTACGGCGGCGAAGCAGAGTTTGCGAATATGAAATCCTACCTTCTAACAGGTGAATTTTCAAAATTAATAACCAAATCTGATTTCAAAAAAGAAGATTTGAGCAGCAAATGGGGTGCGTTCGACCATATCCTTTTTGAGCGATTACTCCTTGATTTACAGGGTTTTAAACAACCTTTTTTTGTCAATCTGTTGACTCAAAGCAGCCATGAGCCTTTTGAAATCCCCAGAGGTTGGGGCAAACAAAATTTGCCACCTACGGATGATTTAGATGAGAAATTTCGCCGCGTCCATTTTTACAGCGACCAAGCCTTAGGCGTATTTATACGCGAAGCGAAAAAACAAGATTGGTGGAAAAACACTTTAGTCATTGTTATTGCCGACCATTCATCCATGCACATTGAACCTCATGATGATTTTTTTGGCAAGTTTCATATTCCTATGTTGTGGATTGGCGGAGCATTAGCAGTGCATGATACGATAGTGCCACAAGTCGGTTCACAAGTAGATTTGTCAGCCACCTTATTGGCGCAACTGAATATCAATCATAAGGATTTTAAGTGGTCAAAAAACTTATTGTCTATTGATTGTCAACCCTTTGCATATTTTGCTTTTCAAAATGGTTTTGGTTTTGTTCAAAAAAACAATCGATATGTGTTTGATACTGAGGGGTCGTTTTTTATTCAAAAAGAAGGTCAAATTGACAGCTTAGACATCAGAAAAGGCAAGTCATTTTTGCAGATGAGTTATCAAGACTACCTTAAAAAGTAATGGTAAATGGAGAATAATTTAATTCATAATGTTAGTTATACTTTGGCACTTTAGAAAAGTTATAGGGCTACGCCCTGATTTTGATATTGTAGATACTAAAAGGCTACCAATGTTTTGCACCTCTGGTGCATTTAAGATGCTTGTTCCATGCACCAGAGGTGCAAAACGGTGGTAGAAAATTCCTAAAAAAGCATATCTATCGGAGCGTAGCTCCATAACCTATTCTAAAGTGCCAAAGTAGAATTAGTATTCACCATTAATTAAGCCGTTTTGTGGGTTGTTTTGGTTGAATCTGAATCTTCGGTGTTTGTTGATTCATATTATTGTCTAGAGATTTTGGATTTTGAAACTGCACGGCAACTTTATAACCTTTATCAATATTTTTAACCATAGGTTGCAACATCATTTGCATCACTTCTTGGGCTCGAATTTCTGCTTTTTTATAAATATCGCTTTGATCTGCATCGTTTCTAAAGGCTTGACGCAGTTTATTGACGTTGTCATTGAAGTCTTGTGAACTTAAATCGCGCATCAAACCGATGTCCAAATTTTCAACTTTTGGATAGACTTCATGGCTCAATATCTGTGGTTGAGGTAAGGTAACAACAATCGTTTTGGAACGACTGTCAACAGACACATTAAAGTAGTTTTGTAAGTTAAAACCGACTTTCATAATGCTCATGGCGACGATTTCCAACTCCGTTGTTGACACATTATACCCTAAAAGCTTAGAAGAATTCTGTATTTTAATGCCTTTTTTGTCCCTAACTTCCACCACTGCCAACTCCGTAATCGCTCGTTCGACCCGTTCTTTCATCATGCCATGTGCACGGGAAAAATCACGTATCGCAGCTGTTTCCTGCAAGCGTTTGACCATCGGGCGCAACCCCTCAGTAAGGGCGATGCCGCAGGGTGTTTCGATGGCTTTACCACTGACCGTCAACTTGCCGTCTTGTGTTTTCAGAATAGTACCTATGATGTTTGTGATAAAAAAACAGGTGTATTTTGAAGCCACTTCATTCAACAAATCAACGGCGTTGCTCGATTCATTTTCATACCATGTTTGATAGGTTTTATTTGTTGTATCGCCCAAACTGATAAAATCATTGAAATACATCTGCCGAATGGATGGGTGCATTTTGCGGTATTCGTTGACCGCCGCAGACTTTTGTTGCGTTGTCAAATTCATACGATTAGCGACGTGGACGACCAAATTGGTGTTAAAATCTAAGATTAATTGGTCAAATTCGTTCTTATATCGCTGTGGATTTGAGAGAATTTCAAGTGTTTTTTGATTGTCCAATTGCATTTTAAAATCGGAAGGCACATAAGTCACTTGCATCGCTCGAGGGATGCTGTTAACAATATCACTCTCCCCGCCGAAGGCTTTGTACAGCAAAAAACCAGCTGCACAAAGCAGTGTAAATAACATCAGTTTTTTTCCAAAAGTGACTTCTTGTGCCCCCTCAGTATGTGGGCGATTTTTAGGTACTGTCATTGATTATTAATGTTTTATCTCTCTTGAATAAATAATATAATCGGTACGTGGTATTGGGGAAATATGCAATTGCCGACACATCGTTATCAACTGACCGCGATGAGATGTGGAATGATTTATAGTATGTAGTATCATTTCTCTGACCGTTTGAGTTAATTGAGCATTCAGCGAAATGAGTGAAAATGTACATTTATCTAAAAAAAAAGGCGCAGGTTTTTCCTCAACAAATTGAACAAAAGCGGCAGATGATTTTAATAATCCTTGAAACACCTCTTCATTAGAACCTTCAAAAAACTGCGATGGAAAAGCCGTTGGTGAATAACCATTCAAGCGTTCAAGCCAAAGTGCCTCAGCATCCCAAATATGCAATAAAGTTTTGCGAATAGAAGGAAAACTACTCTCAACGTATTGCGTAATAAGCGCATCATCCACGGAGCGAAAGAGCGTAATTAGATTTTCATTTGCCCAAAGATTGTAGCGGGCATACTCGACAAGCATTTGTTTCATAGATAAGATTCGGTTAATTTAAGTTATTGATAGCGGTTGATTATGGGTATTTCATTAAAATTACGTGTATTTTGATTAACCTATCCCAAAGTTAAGCTAATTTTGCGCTATGTTGTATGAACAAACCACCATAAATTGTCGAGGTACATTGCTTGATCTATCTTCGCCCGTTGTCATGGGCATTTTGAATGTGACTCCTGATTCATTTTTTGCTGACAGTCGAGCGAACAATGTGTTATCGCTATTAGCACAAGCCGAAAAGCAACTTTTAGAAGGTGCAAAGATTTTAGACATTGGCGGTATGTCCACACGCCCTGGGGCAGAAATGATAAATGAATCAACAGAATTGAACCGCATTGTTCCAGCTATACGTGCCATCACGAGGGCTTTTCCTGAAGCCATTGTTTCCGTTGATACGTTTCGCGCAAATATCGCTCGGGCTTGTGTTGACGAAGGGGCGCATATCGTCAATGATGTTTCAGGTGGCAGTTTAGACGACAATATGTTCGCTAAAATTGCAGATTTAAATGTCCCATATATATTGATGCACATGAGGGGAACACCTCAAACGATGCAATCATTGACTCAATATGACGATGTGGCATTAGAAATCCTTGATTTTTTTATAGAAAAGGTCGGTTTACTGAGGGGGCTTGGTGTAAAGGATATTATCCTTGATGTCGGTTTCGGTTTTGCCAAAAACACGGAGCAGAATTTTGAACTACTGCGAAAACTCTCTGTTTTTAAAATTCTTGAATGCCCCATTTTAGCAGGTGTTTCTCGGAAAGGCATGATTTGGAAAACCTTGGGTGTGACAGCGGAGGAATCGTTGAACGGCACAACGGCTGCGCATATTTTTGCTTTGCAAGGCGGTACTAAAATCCTCCGTGTGCACGATGTAAAGGCTGCTGTTGAAGCAATTTGTATTTTTGAAGCATTCCAAAATACATTAAATATTTCTGAAATACGATTGTTTTGATGTATTTTTATTATAAAATTGTCATAAAATAATGGTTATTGTAGAATAATCCATGTAATTTGCATCGCTATTTTTTTCAAACATACATAATCAATTCTTTTTCCAAGACAGGTATCCACTCTTCTGAGAAACTTCACAAACTTATTATTTTTCATCATACTGCCTAAGTGTGGGCAAGTGGACGTATAGAATTCTATACTTTCAAAATAAAATACGCTGTTCAGGGTAATTTATTAGCATCATGATGAAATAAACCAGAATTAAATTTAATTTTATATACTTTCACGCTTTCAAATTAAGCGTTAAATAGAATAAAAACAGCTCATCATTTTGGAATATTTAAGTGAAGATACCATCAAGCGATCGACTTTATCGTTTATGAAAACGTATTATAAGTTTCGTCCGCGTAATGGCGAAACCGTCATTCATTATGACATGATGCACTCATCTGGTGTTGTCGTTGACGGGCAACTGACATTTCCAAAAGAAGATGGTTCGCAGTTCGTTGCAACTTTCGAGGCGACATCAGCCAGTACTGCAGTTGAAATACTTTACCGCATCCAAACAAAACAATTACGATGGGATGCCGTTGCTGCGGGTTCAATGGCTATGCTCATTCCAATGGTCTTTTTATGGGCATTGAAAATCTGGACAATCACACAAGTAGGTTGGGTTTTCAGTGTTTTACTCAATATTTCATTGTTTATTTTAGGGTTTATAGCCTATCAAATGTTTAATCGCACATCTGGTCGTTATCGTTATATCTATGCCATTGAGCAGTTTAAGCAATACCACGCAGACGAACAATGGGTGGCTTTGGGCACCGATGTTTTTACAGACCCTATGGATACTAATTTCTCCGAACTCAAACTTCAATGTGTCAAAAATGGCTTTGGTTTACTGACTGTAGATAAAGAGGAACACGTCAATTTACTGATTACACCTGCTCGTGAGGAAGTTTTTGGTAGAAAACGCAGTAAACTAAAATTTGAAGAAACGCCTGTCGTCAATTCTGGACTACAAAGACTTTCTCCAAAAAGATTAGAACGTTATGCGCGACCTTATCTGAATCAAATTGTCATCAGTTCACTATCAATTATCATATTAAGTGGCTTGTTTTTTCGTTCTTGGCAACAACGCCCTGTTCTTTCAGTGAGCGACGAAGTGGCTTTTCGTGATTCCATGACCTTACGCAGTAGTAGTATGGAACAAAATAAGGAGCCGAGGGAATATATATATCTACAAGAAGATGTCGTCAAAAATAGCCCAAACCTAAACACTGATGCAACAACCGTCAGCAATCCGCCTATTGAACCCATGAATGTGGGTTTATATGTTTTTACGGTTCAAGATGGTTATATTTCGTACGAATGTGAACGGATTGATATGCAAGGGACTAAGTATGTCGTTCAGGACTTGACTTTCAGAAATTTTGATGATGCCAAACGCCGCATTGAACACCTAAAAACATTTGGTCTGATTGCCAATGCCATATCACTTGATTGCACGACCAATGGTACGCCAAAACATGATTACTGTGTCTATTATGAAGTCATATTCAATGAAGAAAAAACAGCCAACAGCAAAGCTATTGAAGTCAAAAGACAACTCGAAAAACTTAATCTGAACCACGAGTTTATCAAAATTAGGGTGCTTAATTTTCAAAACTATTAGATAGTGAATAGTTGAAAATGGATAGTAGATAATCACACTATTTATTGAAATTCGAGTGTTGTATTTTTGGAATTTGGAATATTAATTTTGAAATTTTCTTTATGCCTTTTATTGAAAAATCTACATACCAACCTCCCTCTCGTTTCCGCAACATGCACGTCAATACGCTCTACCCTGCCCTACTAAGGCAGATTAAAGGCATTGACTATCAACGTGTTAGACTCGACTTGCCAGATGGCGATTTTCTTGATTTAGATTGGTCTTTTACTCAAAAAACGGCTGACACAGATAAACTCATTGTTTGTGTACATGGTCTTGAAGGTCATGCACGTCGTCCTTATATGGCGGGTATGATGAAACGATTCAATACTGAGGGGTATGATGCGTTGGGTATCAACTTGCGTGGGTGTAGTGGAGACCACAATCATAAATTGGCTTGTTATCATAGTGGATATACCGATGATTTGGCTCTGATTGTTGATAAAATCTCTGACGAAGGACGTTATAAAAACATTGTCGTTTTGGGGTTCAGTGTTGGAGGCAATATCGTTCTGAAATATGCCGGTGAAAAAGGCTCAAACTTGCCCAAAACCGTTAAAAACATCATCGCTTTTTCAGTGCCGTGTGACCTTGAAGGCGGTAGTATTGAATTAGAAAAATCACATAACCGTTTCTATCAGTGGCAGTTTTTAGTCACGCTTAAACAGAAGGCTCGTGCAAAGTTTAAGCGATTTCCTAACACTTTTAACTTGGAAGAGGCTTTAAAAGCTAAGCATTTTAGGCAGTTCGATGACCATTATACAGCTCCTGTCAACGGCTTTATAGATGCTACCGACTATTGGACAAAAGCAAGCAGTTTGTCTTATTTGCCAAAAATCGTTGTCCCTACTTTGCTCGTGAATGCGGCAGACGATACTTTTTTAAGCACCACTTGTTTTCCTATTGATTTGGCGCAATCGAGCGATGTTTTTCATCTTGAAATACCAAAATATGGCGGACATTTGGGTTTTATGTCCTATGATACTGGGGGGTATCTTTGGACTGAAAATCGGGCGATTCAGTTTGTAAACAACTGTTAATCAAGGGCTTATCTTGTCCACAAATTGACCTTCCAAAATTTCATTTTTGACAATAAACAAGGGTCTGCCTTTTACTTGAAAGAAAATACGCAGTAGGTATTCGCCCATAATGCCCATAAAAAACAATTGTATGCCACTAAAAAAAACGATGATGAATATTGTCGCCGTAAAACCTTGTGGTACATCATTAAAAGCTAATTTTCGATAAATACTGTAAATCAAATAAATGAATGACGAACTCACCGCGATATAACCAACCCGTTTTATGAGCTTGATGGGAAATTCAGAAAAATTGAAAATGCCATTATATGCCAGCTGCAATAACTTTCTGAAACTGTACTTTGACTCTCCTGCTGCCCGTTCTGAACGTTCGTAATCAATGCCTATTTGTTCAAAACCAATCCATGACCGCATACCCCGCATATAGCGGCTTTCTTCTGGCATCTGATTCATAACATCCACAACACGACGCGACATAAAACAAAAATCTCCTGAATCAAGTGGAATATCAATATACGAAATTGATTTCAACAGACGATAAAAAGCACCATAAGCGGTCTTTTTCAAGACATTTTCCTTGCGTTTTGTTCTAACGGCATAAACAACATCATACCCTTCTTTATATTTTTGGTAAAATTCGGTCAACAACTCAGGCGGATCCTGCAAATCACCATCAATCACCATGACCCCTTCTGTACCCCTAGATTTTGCAAGCCCTGCGGACAGTGCAATCTGATGTCCATAATTACGTGCAAGAAAAACACAATGATACCGTTTATCCACCAAAGCCACTTGCTGCATCAATGCTGCTGTATTATCACGGCTACCATCATTCACCAAAACGACTTCTATACTGAGGGGGGTCGCATCCATCAAAGCATTGAGTCTTTTGATTAATGACGGGAAAGATTCTGTTTCATTAAACAGTGGCGCTACAATAGAGATATTTGGCATAAGTTAATTATCATTCATGAGTTCAACCGCACGGCGGTTAAAATTGCGCTGTACCCCACCGTTTCCATCAATCAAACTACCTGTTTGTTCATTGGGGATACTTTTATAAAGTTCAGTTACCCAACGCGGGTTATTGGTTTCACCACGACAAGTTGAATGTAATTGCCGATAACCATTAGCAATCAGATTTGGATTGTAGAACAAAAACTTGACGTTGGTTTGCTGTGTCTTTTCAACTTTGTTATACATCCAAATCTCATACGGGGGTGCATTCATCTCGTTTTCAACGGTAATCATATCATCAGGGCGACCATATTTCAAATATACGCGACCTCTATCTGTTTCAAAACCATAGCCAAAACCATAATTGTACATTCTGTCAACGGCACCTACAATGTGCATATATTCATCATGTGCTTGTTCAGGCAGGTTTGGGCTAATTTTAGCGAAATACTGAAATATATAACGTCTTTGAGCTGTTAAGTCTTTGGTTTTCAGCATCTCATTAATCACAATCACATCTTCTTCGGGAACTTTCATAAGGATGGATTTCAAGGTATAGCGCAAGTCCTTTTCCTCCAATTGTCCTACAAATTCCGCAGCCAAAGCATCATTTGACAATGAATCTACTTTAATTTCTAAATTCGGGTTACTGCGTTGGAACATCACTTCTTTTTCACTCAAAAGTTCATTGGCACGATTGCGAATGCTGACCACAAAGCGATAGTTGCCTGATTCAAGACCTGATATATCTAATTGTAGCAAATTGACGATAAAAGGCTCTGGTTTCTTGCGTTTATGAGCTATCAGCAAGGGTCTATCTGTGGGTTGGGCAAACAGTTTTTGCACCGAATAACTCACCAGAAAATCATCCCCAATGGCTTTATCCGCATTATAGACTTCATTAAAAAATATCAAATTGGGGTGCATACGGTCATAAAAATTGAAAGGTAAGGCTTCCATAAAATAACCATGTTTCACGCGCGCGCCCCCCTCAGTAGAATCGGGTTTTATAAAGCCTAAAAGCTGAATATCGCTTTGCCGAAGCATGTCCTCTGAATAATCCACAATGATTGAAGACTTGTAGGTAACAGGATTTCCCTCTTTATTCATGTCTTTGAGGGTCACTTCAATATCATATACGCCGTTGACGATCGCATAACGACGAATATCCTCGAAGTCTATGGGATTGAACGCCTTTGGACTTTTCATAGCAAATTTATCAAATTGAACAATTTGCCCTTTTTGCTTCAAAAAAACGCCTATTTCTATACTGGCTTGCGAATCAGTCGAATCCACTTGAACCCATTCAACGGATCTGCCAACAATGTAAATATTGAATTCAATATAATTGTCCTTTACCCCTTTATAACAGGAATGAGTGATGCTTACGTCAATAGCAAACACTTTAATATGGGACAAAAACAATAAAAAAAGGAAAGAAAATAGAGATTTTTTCATGTGGCAGAAAGATTTATTTAATGGATAGTTGATAGTGGATAATGGATAGTTCAGATTATCCACTATCAACTATCCATTATCCACTATTTAACGTGTTGCAAAACCAATTTGAAATCATAGCCTTTCAACTCGGTTGTCATTTCCAATGTAGAATCTGACAGATTGGTCACATCAAACTCAACACTTGGTTGAGAGTTTTTGGTAATTTTTGAATCTTTAAATAAAAACGGTGTCGTTTCGTCTTGCGTTGCTTCATTGAAATTTGTCGTTACATTTTTTTCATCAAACTGGAAATAGATGCCTTCAAGTAAGGGGGCGGGTTGACCGTTTAACTCTGCAGTTGTTAATTCCCAACGCCCATTAAGGCTAACTTTTTTTTCTGAATCAGAGAGGCAGCCTATGAAACTTATGGAGCTTAAAAGTAAAAGACAGGTAGTGAACTGTACAACTTTCATAATGAAGGACGTATTTTTTATGACCATGTTTGTTTTGAAATCAGCACAAAGCTAAATGAGTTTTTTGAGTTTTTCCGATTGTATAGTGTTTTTTCATCTTATTGTCTGTTTTATATATTTCTAAAAACCAGACCATTGCCATTTGAGACATTTCTGACCTAAAAATAAGTATAAAAGGTTATTGTGTTTGACGCTAAAAACACGAAAAGGATACTTTTTTTAAGTAGTATCCTTTTCGTGTTTATTTTACTGAGGGGGGTCAATTTTTCGTCGTATCTTTATTAACAGGCTTCTTTTTGAAAGGATCCCATTTGTCTAATTTGTCTTTCACCTTATCGGTTTGTTGTTTGACTTTATCATTGCCACCGATTTTGTCTAAGCCTTTGTCAATCACTTCACCTGCTTTGTTGCCAACCGCTTCGCCAGCTTTTTTCTTAGCTTCTTCAATGGCTTTAGCTTTGGCTTCTTCGATTTGACGGTTTGCTACATTACGCGCAGAATCAATGGCTTTGTCTGCCGCCTCTTTAGCCATTGCTTTACCTTTTTCGAGTTCTTCGTTGGCTCTCGTCAACACGGTGTCTTTAGCTTTTTCAACAGCAGCGTTTACAGTTCCTTTTGCGGCATCTTCAAGCGTGGCTTGACCATCGCCAGACATGACTTTCATTGCTATTTTAGGTTGCAACATCGAACCTGTTAAAGTAAACTGAACATTGACAAATTCAGAGTTCTTAACATTCACTCCATATTTAGCGGCTTGCGAAACAATTTCGTTGAAAGCAGCACCTGCCGCTGCACCTGCGGTACTTGACTCCAATCGTTTGCGTGGAACGCGCGCTCTAATGTTATAATTCATTTCATTAGCCAAACTATGCGTGCCACCAATCGTCAATTTAATATCTTTACCTATCGTTTTATCAAAATCATTGAGTTTTACGGCACCATCTTTAACTTCAAACCAGTTTTTTGTGTCTTTGAAATCCAAGTTTTTCAATTCACTGATGTTCAATTTGTTCGCAATTTCATCAAGTGGTTTCAAACCACTGATAAAACCTTGTATTGTTTGCAAAAAACCCGAAGCATTTAACGAGCTTAAATCAGGCATCAAGTCTTTGCCAAGCACACCACCCATATCCATGTTTGTATTGAACTTGCCCGTTAAGTACTGACCAATCGGTGCGAGTTTTTGAAACGTATTGAATGTATTAAATGCTTGTTTGAAATCAATACCTTTCATATCGTAAGCCAATTTGAATTTAGGTTTTGCCGCTTCTTGCGTATTGTAACCGCCTTTAATATTGATGCGACCGCCTAATGCATTGGCAGAAGCATCTTCAAACTTCACTTCTTCATCTTTTACAACCAATTTACCTGTCACATTCGTCAAATCCATATTGGTATAGATAACGCGATTCATTTTAGCATTAATCGTAACATCTATATTTTTAGGCACAAGGAATGGTTCAGTCGCCGCATTCACAACTTTTGAATTAACAGGGGCAGGTGTGGTGGTCATAAATTGATTTATATCCATCATATTTGAATTCAAATTCAAAGTACCACCTAATAGTTTATTGTCAAATAGCCAATCGTATGCACCTAATAATGTACCATTACCTGAAATATCTGAATTGCCAA
>JAYTMI010000270.1:0-2690 GCA_043728625.1 Saprospiraceae bacterium
TCAGGTTGTTGGCAAAACTTAATAAAATTCAGATAAATCCGAATGTAAGGCACATCTGCTTTGTCGCCTGTTAAGGCATAGTGCATACACAGAGCGACCAATCCGCGCGCATTGTCGTCCAAAGTATAACCTGTCTCGATATCGGGCTGATTTATTTTAGAAAACTGTATGATGCCAACAGCCGTCGTCATTTTTTTAACATGGTCCAAATTGAGGACAGGCACACGATATTCTAAAGGAATTTTACTTTTTTTATTGTTTTTTGCCCCCATATCATTTGTTTTTCCTACTACGTGTTGAAGCAGCAAAGCATGAGCAATCGCTGAATTTTCCCAAGCTGTCGGCACGATTTGTTGTAATGTATTTTCGCTAAATGTCATTCTTAACGTTTCATCGCTCATTAAGCGATTAACGGCTTCCGCCAACTGTTGGGCATTCTGAAAATCTACAAGAATACCCGTATCCCCCCTCCCGATTGTATCGGGATGTGCCCTAAGTATTTCCTTTGCATGTGGGATAGGCGTTGAAATAATCGGGCAGCCACAACTCATGGCATAAGAAAACGTGCCACTTACGGCTTGGTTTGGGTCTTTTGAGGTAAATAAGTAAATATCTGTCAATTGCAAATACTCCAATAAATCGGTCAAAGGAAGGTATTGGTTGATAAATTTTACATGCTTTTGAAGTTGTAAAACTTCGACTTTTGCTTCTAACATATCTCTATATGCCTCTCCTTCTGCCTTTTTTACTGAGGGGTGCGTTTTTCCAAGAATGAGAAACATCACATCAGGGTTTATTTTTATGACTTCTGGCAAAGCACCCAACGTTGTTTCAATGCTTTTTCCTGAACTCAATAACCCGAAAGTAGAAAGCACTTTTTTACCTATTAAATCATATTTTTCTTTTAAAGCATCTTTATTTAAGTGCGGAACTAAATGCGTGCCGTGTGGAATGACACAAATTTTTTCTGTTGGGATACCATACTCGTCGTTTAATATTGTAGCAGCATTATTTGTCATCACCACAACGGATGCACAAGCGGCGGCTATATGCCGCACTTTTACTTTCACTGTGTCATTCGGCTGCGGCAATACTGTGTGAAAAACAAGGACAATTGGCTTGACAACGGAGTACAATAACTTTAAAAAATCAACTTCTCTTGCTGGTTCAAAGAACCCAAACTCGTGCTGCATCAATACCAATTCGATGCGTTTATTATCATTGATGGCATGTACCAATTCAGTATATTTGGATGAATCTGTTGTATCGAGGATATATTTTACTTCATTGGGATACACTTCATAATTGGTTTTTCCAGACTCAAGGGCGCATACATTAAGCGTAAATGATTGACTAAATTTGTTAGTCAGTGCTTTCAGCAAATCCTGTGAGTAGGTAGCAATGCCACATTCTCTGGGAGGATAGGATGTAATAAATAGAATTTCAGGTAGGACAGCACTCTGCTTAATTGGATATTGTTTGCTCGTTCCCGTAATGACTTTTTGGAACAATGTATTGGCGATGTCTTCTCCGATTTTTAAAAATGCTTGATTATTCATTTTTTTTTAGATGTGATAGTGATTGAATTTAAAGTTACCCCCCTCAGTATAAATTAGCCTCGACAACCTTCCGAAGGTTCAAAACCTTCGGAAGGTTATAAATTATTTATACAGCAACAACTCCGCTAAGAGTGCCGATAAATTGACTGAAGCGCAAGCAATGCGCTCATCGGCGGCACCGTAATAAATGTATAAAGTATCATCAAACAAAGCTGTACCTGTGGGAAAACACACATTATTGACTTCTCCTTTTAATTCCCAATCTTGCTCAGGTTTAAACAAAGGGTATGGGAGTCGGGCTATTTCTTTTTGGGGATTTTCTAAATCCATTAATGCCGCGCAAGCGGTATAGACATATCCTTTTGTTGTATCATGTACGGCATGGTAAATCAATAGCCAACCCTCTTTTGTTTCTATCGGCGGACAGCCGCCACCGATGTAACTGACCTCGTGTTTGTATTTAGGTGCAAGCGCAATATCTTCTTCAAAATGAAGGAAATAGTTTTCCCAAAAAGGCTTTGACAGTTCTTCCAAATTATTGACAGCGGCTATTTGTATATCAGGTTTTATTCGGTGAAGGAAATATAATTTGTTGTTTATCCTTCTTGGAAAGAACACGACATTTTTATCCCATACCAAAACATTTTTATTAGGCTTTGACAAGACTGGCGTGCGTTCATTGTAGCGTGCATATTTTGCATTGATGATTTCTTTACACGTTGCAAGGTGTTTGAATTCATCATAAGTTAGTTGCGGAACGATTAATCCCTGTTTTTCAAAAGAATGTAAATCTTTCGACGTTGCCAGTGCACCTAAGGCATTTATGCCATCATACGCTGTATAAGTGAGATAATATAAATCGTCAATTTTTACAATGCGCGGGTCTTCAACACCATGCGATTCATAATCCAATTGAGGAAAAAGTAAGGGCGTATCCAAACGTTCCTCTACGGTCAATGGTCCGTTTAATTTACAATAACCGATACTCGAATAATTACCTTTACTCACTGCCCTGTAAAAAAGATGAACATAATCACCTTCACGTATTGTTGCAGGATTTAATACCCCTTCGTTTTCAAAACCGAAAGACGTTTTACTTAATAAAATGCCTTCTTTTTTTACTTCTATCAT
>JAYTMI010000271.1:0-9611 GCA_043728625.1 Saprospiraceae bacterium
TGTTTGTTTTCGCAAAATACAATTAAAAATCAAATTTATAACCAATCCCTTTAAGTGTTTTTATCTGGTCGGAACCAATTTTCTCGCGTAATTTTCGGATGTGTACGTCAATTGTACGGTCGCCAACAATAACATCACTGCCCCAAATCTTGTGATAAATTTCCTCTCGAGTAAACACTTTGCCTGGACGTGAAACCAAGAGCAAAAGTAATTCAAACTCTTTTTTAGGCAAATCTATTATTTCCTCCCCCCTCAGTACCTGAACTCTTTGACGGTCAATTTTTAGGTCGGAGACTTCGATAATGAGATCTTTTTCATCTTCTTCCATTTTGTTGCGTCGCAACAAAGCTTTGACACGACTGATTAATACTTGCGGCTTTATCGGTTTAGTGATATAATCGTCACCGCCAACATCAAGGGCTTTTATTTGTGTAAAGTCCTCATCTCGAGCTGTCAAAAAAGTAATGATGGTCTGATGAAATTGGGGTTGTGCGCGCAAACGTCGGCACACTTCGATACCATCTAATTCAGGCATCATAATATCCAAAATAATGAGGTTGGGTAATGTTTTTTTGGCGATTTCCAAGGCATCCGCACCATTAGAAGCTGTTGAAACCTCAAAACCTTCTTTCTTTAAGTTATAACTCAAGAAGTCCAATATGTCTTCTTCATCATCTACAACAAGGATTTTCGTCATTATCTTACAATTTTATTTAGGTGTGCGTGTTTCCTTCGAAATAATCCGCAAAAATAGCTCTTTTGGCAGGAGCTTTTGGATTTGTGCGTTAAGTAATTGTAAAGTTTAAGACTATACAAACACCCAATTTACTGAGGGGTCAAAATCCGCAACGATTGGCTTTTATTTTTTTTGATTGTATTCTATTTTTCATCTGTTATGTAAACTGTCTCTTTCGGTATTGATAACACGCTGTACTTTGCTATAAACACTGTCAAAACGTTCAGGGTAATGCGCAAAAATATTCATCGTTGAATCGAAGTCTTTTTTTGTGACACCGTGCTTTTCAAATATTTGTGCATAATAAATTGGAGTCATGCTATCTCTTACACGTTGGATTTCAGATTCTGTCATCGCTTCTGCTGTATGCACATCCACTAATATGGGTATAAGTTTTTCTTCTGGAATGGGCGTTTTTAGATTGCTTTGGCAACACATGAAGCAGAAACTGAACAATAATAAAGCACAAACACAATGAGAGACGTATTTCATTTTTTCTATTTTAAATTTTGTATTTTTTAGACCACAGATGACACTGATTTTCACTGATTTTCTTAAAGGAAATCAGTGAAAATCAGTCAAATCAGTGTCATTTGTGGTCTAAAACTAAATA
This sequence comes from Saprospiraceae bacterium, assembly GCA_043728625.1. Lineage (GTDB taxonomy): Bacteria > Bacteroidota > Bacteroidia > Chitinophagales > Saprospiraceae > JAAFJT01. The sequence goes on from JAYTMI010000271.1 coordinate 1,350, forward strand.
ACTATTTATACATTTTCGGAAACCACAAACCCGTCACCCGCGCAGTCTTATCACTAAACTTTGACCAATCTTCTACGTTCAAGGCTATGCGCACAATGCCACAAGTCGGTAGGTTCTCAATGGGGTCTGGATTAAAATTATTTGAAAAATAAGTCAGCGTTGGATTATGTCCAAAAAGCAAAACAACATTGGCGGTATTGGGCAAATCACGGACAATATTGAAAATGTCCGTTTCCATAGCTTCATAGATATCGGATTGATAATCAATCTGTTCTGCATCCATGCCAAATTCTTTGGCAAAATACAAAGCCGTGGTTTTGGCACGTTTCGCAGGACTCGAAACGATTAAATCGGGCTGAACACCCGCCTCTTTCAGTATTTTAGCCATCAGCGGCGCATCGTTGTGACCCCGTTTTTCAAGCACACGGTCAAAGTCTCGTGCACCGAGTTCCGCCCAACTTGATTTGGCATGACGAATGATAAATATTGTTTTCAAATTATTATTATTTTGATTGTAATTCTTGAGGAGACGTGGTCTAAACTAAGTTGTTACGATTTTTGTCCCTACAAAACATTAAAGTCACCGAATCCTATATTAACTTGCAAGTTTTTTATAACCGTAAGGCGAAAGTATAAAATGAAACTCAATTTTTCACTTGATAAACTCGAATTGTACCTCGACGACGATATTTTGCTCGGCTCGGATGCCCTTATTAACGCACAAAAACTTGTTTCGCTAACAGAAGTAGAAAAAAACCTTTTTTTAGCCCGTTTTACTGAGGGGGGTGATTTGGTAGAAACTGAAGTTCAATTAATCGGTGCTAAAGTAAAAGTTGCGACTTGTGAATGTGCCGATTTCCATGAAAAAGAGATTTGCTCACATATCGGCGCGGCTTTATTAACGCTTTTAGAACAGAGAAAAGCTAAAAGTGAAGCCCGGAAAGCCACAACAGCAAAAGCGGCACAAAACGCTGATGCACCGCCAAGGTTGACGATTCCCAATATTTTAAAACGCATTGAAGCACCACAACTCATTGAATTCATTGCCGATTATGCCCGTAATGACAAACAGTTTGCTTTGGCTTTGAAAACCCGTTTTGCCAGCGATTTGTCTGCTGGAACGGTTGAAGAACATTATAAAACCCTCATTGACAATACTTTACGCTCCGTTAAAAACCCAAGAGGACGCATTACGCCTAAAGGTTGGCAACAAGTGTTTACGATGATTGATGAATTGCGCCAGAAAGCCGAAACGCTGTTTAAAGGTGGCGAATTGAGTCATTGTTTTGATGTTATAAAAGTCACTTTGCCGCTTGTACATCGTTTGATGCGGACTTCTGAATCGCCAAAATCGAAAATAGAACGGCGACAAGTGTTGTTGACGGAAATACTGAGGGGTTATGATGAATTGTTAGTTTCTCCTGAATTGAGTCAACAGATGTGGGATTTCATTCTAATTGAATACAATCAAAATTGCAGAAAAGATTTTTCAACACGTCTGTTTGATACTTTATTGAAAAATGCCGATAGTGAAACCAGAGTCGAAAATTTATTGCAAATCATTGATGGTCAAATCATTGCGTGTCGTCAATTTTTAGAAATTAAAGACAGATTGTTGACGCAAAAAGTGCAAGTGCTACAAAAGTCGGGTCGAGTTGCCGAAGCAAGTGATTTAATTCTGAGTGTTTCCGCCAATCCTGATGTGTTATTGTTTGCAGTGCAAAATGCTTTGACCAATAATGATTATGATTTAGCTAAAAGTTTGTGTCAAAACGGTTTGAAGATATTTAAGAACAACCAAATCGCCAGAGAAACGCTTGAGGAGAACCTATTGACGATAGCTGAAAGTCAGTCAGATACTGAGGGGGTCTATTTTTATGGGGAACGAAGACTCTTAGCAACATTTAGATATGAGTTTTACGAAAGACTGAAAAAGATTAAACTTCCGCCAAAGAAGAAAACGGACTTAATTCAAAAAATTGAAAACCAAAACTATCGCATTGAAAAAAGAGACCTTTTGGCAGCCATCTATTTTGAAGAGCAATTGTTGGGTAAGTTGACTGACATGATAACAGAACTGCAATCCTTAGAGTTATTGCGCCGTTATGGCGTAGATTTGTTCAAAATAGATACCGAAACAACGGTTGAACTGCATAAAAAGGTGATGTATGAATACCTTTACAGCCATCTCGGTCGTCCACCAGCTCAACGGATTCGACAAGTCTTGGAAACACACATCGGTCGTGGCAGTCGGGCTTTGGCAGAACGTGTGAAAAGCGATTTGAAAAAGGATTTTCCAGAAAGATATTCTTTGAACGAGGAATTGGAGGACATGATGGACGATATTGAACGAAAAGCAATTTTGGAACAAAAAGGTCAAGCGAGATATGAGTACTAACTTAAATTTATGAAGGTATAGAAGACAAAAACTATCCTATTTTCTGTCTTCTATACCTCCATACCTTTGTCAAAAATCAACCAAACAACAAACATTAATGAAAGCCTTCTACACCTTTGTTTTACTTGCAATTCTATGCAATAAGACCTTAAACGCGCAAAATATCCGCACCATTTGCGAAGGAGACTCTACGCAATTGACAACTGCTGTCACTGGTTTGGATTATTCTTGGGCACCTTCGAGCAGTTTGAGTAATGCCAAAAGTCGCACCCCTTTTGCGAAGCCGATACAGACCACAACTTATGTCAGTACCGTTTACACACTGCAACAGAACATTTTATCCAATTCAAATTTCAATCAAGGGAATACGGGTTTTACAAGCGATTATGTGTCTTCGAGCACGGGTGGCTATGGAAAGTATAATGTTACCGATAGAGGTCCTCAATCATGGTGGTCAGGCTTTAGTCCTTGCGTTGACCACACGACAGGAACGGGTTTTATGATGCTCATTGACGGTGGTCCCATCAGCAATCAAAATGTTTGGTGTCAAGAGGTGGCAGTATTGCCCAATACGGACTATGCTTTTTCGGCTTGGGTCGTCAATATGTGTACATGTGGCGCACCACCGATACTACAATTTGGTATAAACGGTGTTAATTTGGGCAATGTCATACGTGTAACGACTGTGAATTGTCAATGGAATCAATTTTATGAAATTTGGAACTCTGGAAACAATACAACCGCTAAGATTTGTTTAGTCAATCAAAATACAAACCCCTCAGGAAATGATTTTGCACTCGACGACATCACTTTTACGCCAGTAACGCCATCTCATGATACCATTTTGGTTAATGTTTTGCCAAAATCACGCACCACTTTGAATACAACGATGTGCAAAGGCGATTCCATTTTGTTCAATAACCAAATTTACACAACGGCAGGGACTTATACGAAGACATTAAAAAACAGACAGAACTGTGATAGCATCGTCACGATGAACCTTAGCATCCGTACACCCGCTTATGAGATAACAAAATACGATACTATTTGCAGCGGTGTAACGTATAATTTCGGCGGAAAGTCCTTAAATACTGAGGGGGTCTATAAAAACTGTTTTACGGCTGTTGGAGGCGGTGACAGCGTTGTGACTTTGCATTTGAGTTTTTATCCAAATTATAACATCAGTCGAAAAGACACGATTTGTTATGGTGATAGCCTTTTAGTGGGTCAACGTTTTTATAAAAGCACTGGCAATTACACCATCAAATTAAGTTCCAGTAAAGGTTGCGATAGCACTATCAACCTAAACCTAACAGTACGCCCTCAAAACATCCGTACACAGAAGGTCTTTATATGCCATACCGACTTCTACCCTATTGGAGGCAGTATTTACAATAAAACAGGCATTTATCGCAATATTTTAAAAGGATTCCAATGCGACAGTACTGTTATTACGGACTTAGAAGTGTTTATAAAATGGACGGATAATATTGATACAACCATCTGTGCGAATCAAAAATTGGTCATAAATAACAAAATCTATACGAAATCGGGGCGTTACAGCGATACCATCCCGAGACCTTTTCGTTGCGATACGATTTACAACATCAATTTGACTGTATTGCCGCTGCCTACGCGTACTCAGGACATTACTTTGTGCAAAGGACAAGTCTTTAAAATCAACAATAAGGTGTATAGTCAAGCGGGCAGTTATACTGACACTTTAAGCATCAAAAACAGTTGCGACAGTGTCATTATTACCCGTATCAACGTCTTAGATTTGACTTTAAATGGCATCAAAAACATGACGCTACAAAATGGAGACAGTGTAAAACTAATGCCCAATGTCAACACCAACAACAATTTAACTTGGCTTTGGTCGCCACCGATAGGTTTGAGTTGTACGAACTGTGCTACGCCGACTTTAACCCCCCTCAGTAAAAACCGTTATCATCTGACGGTGACAGATAAGCAGTTTGGCTGCTCTGCTTTAGACAGTTTTTTTGTCAATATCATTCCTTGCACCAAAGTTTATATCCCTAATGCGTTCAGCCCCAATGACGACAATCTCAATGATGTTTTTACGGCTTATGGTTCTGATTGTGCAAAAGGGATTAAGAAAATGAGCATCTTCAATCGTTGGGGCAACCTCGTTTACAGCGTCGAAAATGCCGCTTTGGGCAGTGCCACGCAAGGCTGGAATGGCAAATACAACGGCAAAGCCCTACCCATGGGTGTATATGTGTATGTTATTGAAATTGAATATGGAAATGGCACGTCGAGCATCTTTTCAGGCGATGTGAGTCTGATGGAATAAACCATTTAGTTGTTATAACCGAAAATGATGTTTTGAAAAAAAGCTTTGATCCCATTGGTAGAAAAAAGTCCTTTTCTCTTTTGGAAATTCAGAAAATTACTTACATTGAGACATCATTCGCAGATGAGCCATTGAACAATATATTTTTAACCAAAAAAAATTCCCGTTATGCACATAAAATCTCGTTTCCTCTCTTCCCAATGTCCCAATACTAAGCATTGACATTTGAAGGTCATTCCAAAAACACCGAAATGATTACGCACTTTTTATTCTTTAACATAAAAACAGTAAAGCAATGAAAATGCATCACCGACATGACCACATTAATCGTTTACACGATTTAGTTAAAAGAAAAGCCACAGGTTCGCTCGACACATTAGCCGAAAAATTTGGCGTTGGGCGCAGTACAATGTCTCGCTACATTGATGAATTCAAACAAGAATTTGACCCACCACTCGCTTATGACAGAGCAGGACACACCTACTATTATACAGAGCCTTTCGATCTGAAAGTTTGGGTGGAAATTAAAAGAAGCGATGGTGAGAAAAATTAATTTAATAAAATTTGCTTCGTTCTCATTTTTTGAGAATAAGATATTCCAACTTTGTGACGTTACCAAATCAAACGAAGCGGTAACGGTCTTGTATAAAAATATTATTCGTTCACCTAATAAATAAACATGACCTATGCCACCTGAGACCTTAAACGCACTCGAAAATCCAAGCGCCGTCGAGTGTTAGACATAAGATTCGTTCTTATGTGTGCGGTATAAACCCACTTTGATTCATTTAAAAATTCATTGCAATAAAGAATTTCTCAACGCCTCAACGTGAAGAAATTGTTTTTTATGACATTTCTTGTGAGGGTTTATTTTTCACCATGCCTATATCTTTGGATTCTGTGTTAAGTAAGTTAAAAGCCAATATTCTATATTTTCTTTTTACATTAACAAACAGCTTAACGGCTGTATCGAAGCAATTAACAAGCTAATTGAAAATAGGAGAAGGACTCATAATTATTTGAATCCACGACATGCTCAATTTTTCAACTATCTAAGATTATAGTGTGATTCGTTCGCAATAGAAAAATTTGGCTTTTTGGATGACATAAGACTAGGTTAGAAAACCATTTTTTAGTTAAAAAATAAAATATTTTATATATTATAAACTGCCGTTCCGATGCACCAGCACGTGAACGGCAGTTCTTTTTTATGATTTCTCAAAAAAAGTCTTGCAAACGAAACGTTTGCAAGACATAGAAAGAAAAAACATTTTATGAAAGGGGTATTATTTACTGCTTTACAAACTTTACAGTGTATTGTCGGTTCCGCTCAAATAAACCTAAAACATAAAGCCCTGATTCAAGGTTTTGAATATCAATTGTAAACTCTGTACCCATAGATGCGGAGTAATGTTTATTCAAAACGATATGACCTTGCACATTCACAATCCTATAAACCGCTGATCTTACTGAGGGGGGTACTGTAACCGTAATTTGACTACTTGCAATGCTTGGATAAAGCGTTAATGCATTCACAGGACCTTGAGGTCTAAGAACGGGTGGAATAAATGGCGGGTTATAGAGCAACTCATGCGCCCCTATATCAAAATTGCTGCCTTGGGGACGGGATGTACCAAACCTATCCGTAGAAATACCCAATGATGTCAAATTAAGACCCCAATCAATGAACGAAGACGTTGATGCTAAAAGATAATCCGTCGTGTCAGAAAACAAACTCGCTTTATTTGATGTAAAAAAGCTGGGTGGCGAACTGTAAGGCGTATTTAAAATATAGTTTTTAGCACTGTCTATATGCTGTGGCGCAGCACCCAAAACTTGAAAACCCCAATAAGGTCCAATGATGATGTTGTTTTTAACAATCGGTGTATAGTTTTTAGGATAAGTGACAAAGGTGCGTGTCCCATTAATGGTTTGATAGTAATTCAAACCATAATCATACACCTTTAAGCCCACATTGGTAATATTGGACAATGTATTATTGGCAACCACCAAAGTCATATTGTTTTGAATACTATCGCGGGTATCTATAAACATACCGTCACTCGTTCCCACAATTAAGTTATTATAAATATTGGTATTTTCAACAAAACCAATGGCAACAATTGCACCACATTACACATTCCGAATCGTATTATTGTAAAGGTTGCCGCCAGAACCTGCGCCTAACTGAATACCATTACATTGCTGCGAAACATTGGCTTGTCCGGAACTATCCACTACATTATTGTAAACCTCTGCATCAGGTGCACAACCGTATTGAATGGCTTCCCAACCAGAGTTTCTGACGATATTATTATACACTTTTAGCCCTAAAATACGGTGCGGATAAACAACGATACTTTGACCACTACATGTCCGTGTCAAACCTTGCTGCCAAAATGAATTGCCGATGTACAATCCTTCACTACCTGTATTACGAACAATATTGTCGTGTACTTTGATATTGTACATCGTAAAACTGTCTCGCCACGTGTTGCCGCTACAAGTCGGGTCTTGTTTAATCATCATACCTGCAAAACTGGCTTGACTGATGTTCACATGATCGACTTCAACATCCGTACTCAAACCAACAACAACCAAACCAGAATATCCTGATTTTGAACCGTTTAGACTGATACCATGCGTCAAACTACTATCGCCCGTACCCGTCACTCGGATATAGCGACAATTGTCGAACGACATCGAATGGTAATCATTGGTAGCGATATTGACCATACCACCGCAGTTTTTGAAGACAATGGGGGAATCTATCGTCCCTTGAAAATCCGTAAATCGGATTTGGTTATAGTTGCCAGCTGCCAAGCAAACCGTCTGTCCAGGCTGAATGTGCAAATAACTCGCACCCGTTTTACCGGGTGTCCACGGACGATAAGTCAGATAAGCGGGTGAAGTGGTTGGTGTAATCGTTACATCACAACCACAGGATGTTTGTGCGGTAGCGACATAGCTCGCGCAGAGGAGCAAAAATGCCCCTAAGAAAATTTTAACTTGTTTCATTTTGTTAAAATGGATTTCGAGTTTACTAAATAGGTTTTTTAAAAACTGAATCGGTGGTCGTCAGACCTAAGGCAAGTCTGCCGAGGTGTGTGGTCAGTGTTTTTTTGTCTTGAATAACAAAGTTTGAAAATCAAGCTACTTGACGTGTTTTGTTTAAACATCACGCTTAGGTTGCCAAAAGGTTGAGCAATAACGGGAAATGAAAAGATGAGAGATTTAACTGTCTGAAAGACGTGTGTAATGTGTGTCATGTGTCGTAATTATTGTTTGTTAATATTTATTTTATGCAATAATAGTCCTTGCTTTCATCAAAAGCAAAACAGATTTTGAATTCTATGATGAATCATAAGAATTTACCTTATATAAGGTATTCGAAGCCTCCGTAATTTGTATTGTGGTGATAATAGAGAAGTCAACAGGCTTATTTTTTATTGACCACAGATGAACTGTGATGAAAAGCAAATTATTTAAGCAATATTTTGTTTAGAAATGACAAAATTATAGTCATATTTTTTATTGGAAGCCACGA
>JAYTMI010000272.1:0-4744 GCA_043728625.1 Saprospiraceae bacterium
CAACTTGAAACTTGTTTTGAAATTCATCAAGATACTCAATATTTAGAAAATTGTGTAAATCATTTAAGTGGGCAAAAAAAATACGCATGGATAAAGATAAATGCGGATAATACAGAAGAGGATTTTGGTAGATTTTATTTTGAAGAAGGAACAAGGTTTAAACTACTTGCCCTCAGAAACAAAATCAGAATTTATAAAAAAGATTACGAATTGCCAGAATTGTTATTTGGAAATTATTTTGAAGAACCGTCCAGTAAAAGAAAAATTATATCAACCAAAAAAAAGAAATTATACCTAAATTTAGCTATAATCACAATATCTTTATCTTTGGTCACTGCATTTCCAATAATATTTGAACTTGATATTCGAGAATATATCTTTTTTCAGATATTGTTAGGATTTATGGGCTGGATTTTATATCCAAGGGGGAATTATAGAATAAGTTACTTTCAACAAATTTGCAGATTTTGTTATAAAAAAGTATTTGATTTTATAAAATAGTATCCCTTAAGTATAAACTAGCTGACTTAGGATATTCTTTTTTCATCATTCTCCTACATTAAAATAACAAACGGCGGCGCTGGGTTCTGTCTCCTGTTTCTCGATACAAATGCAAGATGAACACCCCCTCAGTACGTCGTTCAAAAGTTCAATAAAAAGCCCATAGGGCTGACACCGTTTATAGAAAGAATGTAAGCCAAAGTTCATCAAGGTGCGTAGCACCGTCACCTATCAAAAACGGAATCAGTGCTACGCACCTTGGGAAAAATTAATACCTTTTTCCTATAAACGGTGACGGTGCTATACACCTTTGGGATAAACCAATTCCTTTTTTCTATAAACGGGGTTGGTGCTATGCACCTTTGGGATAAACCAATTCCTTTTTTCTATAAACGGGGTTGGTGCTAAGCACCTTTGGACAAACCAATGCCTTTTTTCTATAAACGGGGTCGGTGCTATGCACCTTTGGGATGAACCAATACCTTCTTTCCTATAAACGGGGTCGGTGCTATGCACCTTTGGGATGAATCAATGCCTTTTTTCTATAAACGGTGTCTGCCCTACGGGCTTTATAACAAATGGTTTATTGAACTTTTATAAAGCCCATAGGGCTGAAACCATTTATAGAAAATCAAACCAAACAATATTTTTAAGGTGCGTAGCATCGTCACCGTTATTAAAATGAAATTTCTTTATCTTTACACCATTAACAATATTTTTCACAATCAAAAAATGACACACGCTATGGCAAATACTTATACCCAACTCTATGTACAACTTGTTTTTGCCCCTAAAGGAAGAGAAAAAATGATTCCTAAAGAACATAAAGAGGATGTGCATAAATATATTACGGGCGTTGTTCAACATGAAACACGACGACATAAATTAATTGCAATAAATTGTATGTCCGACCATATTCATATTTTTATTGGACTTCATCCTGCACAGAGTATTTCCGATTTGGTAAGCGATATCAAAACGGCTTCTACAAAATACATCAAAAAGCAATCTTGGATGCCCTTCGCCTTTGAATGGCAAAACGGATTTGGGGCGTTTTCTTATGGGCATTCACAAATTGATGCGGTGGCTAAATATGTTCTCAATCAAGAAGCGCATCACCATCAAAAGACATTTCGTGAGGAGTATCTTGAATTTCTTCAAAAGTTTGATGTGCCTTATGATGAGCGTTATTTGTTTGAATTTTATGATTGAATTTTATAAATGGTGACGGTGCGATGCACCTTAATATACTTTTCTATAAACGGTATCAGCCCTAACGGGCTTTGTACAGATAAGCTGGCGGGTATTTTTTCCAATTTATCTCTAAGTTGACTTAACACACGTCGTCGCTTGATTCTGTTTATTTACCGAATCGTTTTATGAATAATAGTCTTCGACCCGTTCTATAAAATCAAAACACCCCCCTCAGTAAAACAATCAAATCATAATTTTAAAACAAAATAAAAATGACAGACTTAACTTTAATAACAACAAGCACAGCTTTAGAAGGCTATAGAATTACTAAACAATTGGGTTTAGTGCGCGGTATCACCGTCCGTTCAAGAAGCATACTCGGCAATATAGCTGGGGGTTTTATGACAATATTTGGCGGCAAAAGCCAAATTTATACTGAATTATGCGAGAATGCCAGAGAAGAAGCTCTTCAATTAATGATAAAACACGGTCAGGAATTGGGCTGCAATGCCATCATCAATATGCGTTATGATGCCAATGACGTGATGGCTGGATTAACAGAAGTTTTGGCTTATGGCACTGCCGTTGTCGTTGAAAAAATAGACTGAAAGCACCCCCTCAGTATAAACTACAAACAAGAATCTGCAATCATGACAGGTGACACATTTATAGAAATGGCTCTTTCTTTTGCTGGTACAGAGCAAAAGAAGCATGTCAATAGAATAGGTTTCAGGGTAACTGGCAAACGCATGTTTGCCACCTACTTAGATACTGAAAACACAGCTAATCTGTTTCTGTCGAAAGCAGAACAATCCGTGTTTTGTGAAATAGATGCGCACAATATCTACCCCCTACCGAACAAATGGGGCGAAAAAGGTATGACGACTTTTGTGCTGAATAATGTGCCCGCTGACATAGTTATGGAAGCTTTATTATCCGCCTATAATGATGTGATAAAACCTAAAAAGAAAGGCTAAAATCTACCTCAAAAACGCCGAAGCACACCACAAAATCGGTGCTTGTCCATGATTATCACCCGTCCGTTGTTTGCGGTCGAGATAGTATTGATGGTCGTTTTTCTTATTTGTGCCTTCACAGACGTTTGAAATCTCTCCATCCTTATTGATGTATTTTATCATGGCTAACCATGCTTTTCGAGCCGCAGGAGCATAAGTTTTGGTATTCAACCAACCATTTTTTACGCCTGTAATCATCGCAAAAGTAAACATACCTGTCGAAGACGTTTCTGCCCATGATTGCGGATCATCAATCAACTGATGCCACATACCGTCTGCGCCTTGGTTTTGCAAAAGCGTTGCCATCATTTTCTTATAACCCGCCATAATAGCCGCATAATTGGGGTTTTCTTTAGGCAAAACCCTTAATAATTCAGCCATACCCGCCGCCATCCATCCATTGCCACGTCCCCAAAAGAACGGCACATCGGGCGCATGGTAAAATAAACCATTCGGACGCTGTATCTCTTTCAGGTAAAAAACCATCTCTTTTGCGGCACGATTGAGGTATTTGATGTCCTTTGTCACTCGATACGCTTGAGATTGTACCATCGTAATCATGTACATATCGTCAATCCATACGCGGGTTTGCCAAGACAACCCTTGATCATAATATTTCTGCCCTTCAGGTTTGGCATTGGTGCTAAACGGCGACGACCATTGGGCATCTGCCATAAACAAACCCAACTGTCTTTCCTGTTTCCGAGTCGGTATTTGCAAAGCAATTTCAAGTGGCACTGTGCCAAAAACGGTATAATCTACATGATTAGGGGTTGGAATCATAGACGTTTCCTCATTTTTCAGCTTGTCATAACGCTTTATCAAATTGTCTCTTAATGTCGTGTTTTTAGTCAGTTGTGCAAATGTCAAACCGCCATACCACACACAGACCTCTGGATAAGTGATAGAAGTAGAGGTATGTCCATCCACGCCACCGTGTCCATGTGGAACGGTTAAAAAATGGTTGGCGATGATATTGCCAACTTCTTTTGGCGAAGTGCCTTTTTCCCAGTTTTGGAAATCGGTTTGTGCAGTCATCTTTAGACTAAAAGCCAGTAAAAAGAAGATGAATGAAATGTCGTTTTTCATTTTGCTTGATTTAACGATTAAGAACATAATGATTAGGTTTTAGACGAATAAGATTGATGATTTTTGATACCATTCAAAGCGGGTATTTTGAATACAATACCCCCCTCAGTATTTTTATAAAAAATGGCTCTTTTTTGAAAAAAGCGAAGACAATTGTCTGCCTAAAGATAGTTAAAATTTGAACATTGTGTAACTCAATTCAAATTTCATGTACAATCGGTTGTTAATCGAAAATAAGTTCTATTTCAAACAAAAGCATCACGTTTTTGGACAAAAATGACTATTCTTGTTCGATTAAATAAGCAAAAACCGATGCAATAATTGTAAAACGTAACAACAATTTTTACTTAAAAATCAATTAGTCACAAAATGAAGAATCTTAAATATTTATCCTTAGCTGTACTACTCTTTTCTATGATAGAAACAACTTTTGCCCAAACACCAAAAGTAGGCATTTTTGATACAGCAGTAGATGTTGGCAAACCCAAATTGGCAGGCAGTTCAAGCTACAATGCTGCCAAACAAGAATACACCTTAAAAGGTGCGGGCTACAATATTTGGTTCAATCGAGATGAGTTTCATTACGCCGCCAATCGCATCAAAGGTGATTTCATTGTCACTGCCGATTTTGAATTTCCAAAATCTGGAACTGACCCACATCGCAAATACGGTTGGATGGTCAGAGAAAACCTCCAAGACGATGCGGCGCATTTCACCGCCACATGGCATGGTGATGGTTTGACCGCGGCGCAATGGCGTGTCATGCGAGGTGCACACATGCGTGACCCGCAAGACGAGGTGTTTTTTCCAAAAAAGAGAGCAAGAACGATTCAGATTGAGCGCAAAGGGAAAACTTATACCATGCGTATAGCAAACCTGGGCGAACCATTGCAGTCTTTTGGCGCACCGATAACGATGGAAAATATTGGCGACAATCCCTATGT
>JAYTMI010000273.1:0-8415 GCA_043728625.1 Saprospiraceae bacterium
TGCCTATTCCTCAAAGAGAAATTGACTTAGGCGCAGCATTGCCACAAAACGCTGGTTATCAATAGTATATCATCCTCTGATATACTTTTTAATCAGAAAATTGCTTAGGGAATTTATTTCCTAAAAAATCACCCCCTCAGTATCGTTGGTACTGAGGGGGCTTTTCTTGAAAATCTAATACTCATTAGACTCCGCTTTCAGAAGTAATAAAGTTTTCTTTCGTATTCAATATTTGTTTTTTGATACTTAACATATTCAATCATAGAACTGCTGCTTCCAAAAACGTCAAAGTCCCCCCCTCAGTATCCAACTCTGCTTCAATGCCTACGGGCAATGTAAACTGATTAGAGATATGTCCAAATGACAAACCATAAAAAACAGGAATGCCTAATCCGCCCAAAAGGTCTTTGAAACACGCCATCAAAGACAAAGAATTTTCGTCAGGCTTCGGATTGCAACCTTCAAAAACGCCGAGAGCGATACCCGCCAATTCCTTAAAATTGTGGCTTTGCAGCATCTGAACCAACATACGGTCAACGCGATAAGGTCGCTCGTCAATGTCTTCCAGAAAAAGGATTTTACCTTTCAAATTGCATAAAGCATTCGGTGTTCCATCCATTGCTGACAATAAAGAGAGATTGCCACCAATGAGTTGACCACGACATTTTCCAGGTGTAATGACCTCCGTTTTAAACAAATTCGAGGCTTGTGCTTGGTTTTCAGCCGATAATTCGACTTTGTAGGGATGGGTCGGATTCATCAGTGCATTCCAAACATGTTCCTTAGTGTAATCTGTATAGTCCGAAGTGCCAACGGGTCCGTGAAATGTCACCAAGCCTGTATATTGAAAAATAGCCACGTGCAAAGCCGTGATGTCCGAATACCCAATAAAAATTTTAGGATTCTTTTTTATCAATTTATAATCAATATGTGGCAAAAGACGAGTTGCCCCATAACCGCCGCGGATGCACCAAACGGCATCTACTTCGGGGTCGCTGAAAGCCCAATGCAGATCTTCGAGCCTTTCGGCATCCGTGCCTGCTAAGTAGCCATGTTGGTTGCGACAGTTTTTACCCAATTTGAGTTTGAAACCCAAACCTTCCAAGTTCGCAATGGCTTTTTCGACAACATGGGGTGGTAATGAACTGGATGGTGCAATAACACCCAAAGTATCACCTTTTTTCAAACGCTTCGGTTTGATGATTTTTTTTCGTTTTTCAACTGATATTTCCACGTTTTCCGTTGTGTTTAAGGTTAAAAAGGGTAGGGTAGCAGCCCCCCTCAGTATATCACGTCTTTCCATGCGTTTTTTTTAATGATAATGAATTGCCAAAGCTACAAAAAGCCACAAAAGCCCTTTATACTGAGGGGGTATTTTTGTTAGGAAAACAAAAATTATGGCTTAATTGCCTATTAAAAAGTCTAATTTTGGCGTTTATTTTGTCATCCTGAACGCAGTGAAAGGATCTGTTTTCAAAATATTTTTGTTATATTTTTCCCCTTTTCATAAACTATAGATTCTTTGACTGCGTTCAGAATGACAAAAATATATGTCGAGAATCGAAGTATGTCCTTGCAACTAGAATATTCACAATTATTTTATAATCAATTAATTACAAAAAAATAAAAATGCTTAAACGCTTAATTCCCTCTGTCCGATACCCCTCAGTATTTTTTGCTTTTTTCATTCTGTTAAATGCCTGTCAGTCCGATTCAAGTAAAACGGGCAAATGCAAATACGGCAAACCCACAGCCATTTTTGCGGATACAATGCCAACTATTGCCAAACATCTTTTTCAAATAAAAGACGGTGTAGGCATCGAAATGGTTGTTTTTTCTAACAAATTACTCCTCGAAATCGAGCAATCGGGCTGTAATGACATTCATCAACAATTCTCTTTTATCATGTTCGGCAAGTTTAAAGAGACCAACGACGATACGGTTTGGAAACAATTGGCAATCAAACATTTCAGAGATTTGGCGAATATTTCTCCTTCGCTTTTCGCTTTCAACGGTTGGGCTGATGCCATCGAATCTGTAAAAGACAAGCTCAAACTGTCAGAGCCGATGGATTTAGAAGGCAAGACTCAAGTGCGAATTGATAAAATTTTGAGTGCAGACAAGGCAACTTTGGTGGTGCAATTCAGTAGTAAATAAATGATGCAACTTGATGCAAATTTTTGAACTTGTATCAAGTATCAAGAAGTCTTAAAAAAATAAAAAGCAACCGTTTTCTTTTTTATTACAACCGTTTACCCTAAATTCGCTGCCGTTATTTTAGTAAACAGCAGCGACACAATGAGCATACTATCGAAGAAATACTTGCCTCCTCTTTTAGGCATTGCAACGTTGACATGGATTGTTGGCGGGACGATTTGGTTCAAAAGCCAATTCTGCGATTTGACTAATACCGACGAAACAACAGTTTCGGTTAGCAATATAGGGAAACACTTACCTTTTTACTTTCCTATCGGTGCAGCCCAACCTATTTTCACAAGTCAGAGTTTTTCCGTTTTCAAAAAAACAACAAATTATTTAAATGAAAACAGCAATAAAAAGCTGATTATCAAGGGTTTATATGCCCCAAAAGAAGTGCCAAAACAAGCACCCTCTAAACTCGGATTAGAAAGAGCAGAAGCCATAAAAGCCGTTTTACTCAATTTGGGTGCATCATCTAACAGTATTGAAACAAAATCAGAAGAAAGGAAGAACTTGTTTTTTTCTAATCAACATCTCTTTGATGGTGTTGAATTTAAGATTGTGGACTACGAAGGTGGGCGTTTTCAAGCCTTGAATTTGTTTTTTCAAAAAGACAAATATCAATTTGAAGACAATGAGGAATTAAAAAAATACTTCCTCACCTTGAACGAATATGTGAGTTTGCATCCCAATATTAAGCTGAAAATCACTGCACATCAAGACAATACTGAGGGGGTATGGACATCAAAAAAACGAATGGCTTTTATGCACCGATTTCTTTCAAACCATAATTTTTTGCCAAAACAATTCGAATTTGAAGATGTCAAAAACAAAAAACCACTGGCTGAAAATGGACATATAAAGAATCGTAGAGTTGAAATTAGGCTTATTATTCCTTGATAATCAATAGTTTGTAAATTCACTATTCACCACTCACCATTCACCATTCACCATTACAAAACATGAATTGTACATCGGCAGTTTTTTTACTTATGGGTGGTGCGGCGGCTTTGACTTTCGCGGCGATGTATTTTTATGTGCAAAATAGGACGCATGTATTGAAAAAGAAATTGAACCTTTATAACACAGCTTTGACTCAATTGCAAGAGGAAAAGTCAAGTCTAATCGTAAAAACGGAAAACATGTTTTCTGAAAATGCTTCTCTAAACGTTCATTTGGCGCATTTAAATGAAGAGAATCGCTTACTGAGGGGTAATATTGAGCTTTTGGAGATGGATAATGTTAGGCAGAAGGAAGAGTATAAAAAATTGGCTGAATTGCTTTTTATGGAATAAATATGGATGAGCTGTAATAAAGACCATCACTTTTCCGAGGTAGCTTTTTTCGCCTTGTTTGCCGATATACAGCAAATACAAACCGCTTTGTTGTGGTTTATCGATTTTATACGTGCTGTTGTGCATTCCGCCATCTACATTACCAAACCCAGTAACCGCACCTATATTGGCACCTACATTTCTGGTGATGTGTGAAAGCCCAACTTATATAATTTACACATATAGGCAAATTGAACGTCCGTTCTGAAAGACTTACTGTTTCGAGAGAATTGGTTGTTTACAGCAGAATTGTTTGAAAATCGCAAGTTTTGCTTTGATATGTGTTATCAGACGATATGTGCCCGTTTCGACCTTTGCACTATCAAATTATTTAAAATTAAACGGATGAAATTATTTAAATCAAAGCCACTTATCAAACACACTATACTATTTTCTCTCCTTTTAATGCTTGCTCATTTTGCTATTGCACAACAGGTGGCAAGCGTTGGCATTATTTATAAAAAGATGTTTGAAGAAATCAATTCAAACTATGTGCATAAATATGATGTCTTGCGGAATCTCGTGTTTGAACTCTTACATTTTGCGATGAAAATGCAACCTGCTGCTGATTTTAATCAACAGCCTATCAATGCGTCGCAGCGCATTTCAACTTTATTTTTAGAATTGTTAGAACGTCAATTTCCGATTGACGAAGACCACCCCTCAGTAAATTTGCGCTCAGCATCTGATTTTGCGAATCAATTAAATGTTCATGTCAATCACTTGAACAGAGCCATCAAAGAAACAACGCTGAAAACAACGACGCAGATTATTGCAGAAAGGGTTTTACAAGAATCTAAAATTTTATTGAAACACAGCAATTGGAATGTGGCTGAAATTGCTTATGCTTTGGGTTTTAATGAAGTCACGCATTTCAATAACTTCTTTAAAAAGCAGACACAGACAACGCCCTCAAAATTCAGGAGCGTTTGAATTTTGTAACCCCCTCAGTATTTTCAAGGTTTTTTCAGAGTTTAATTCGTCATCCTATATTCATTCGGTGTAACACCGACCTTTTGTTTGAAAAGGCGGGTAAAATGTTGCGGATATTTAAAGCCTAATGCGTAAGAAATTTCGGCAATAGTCTTGCTTGTATCCAAAGTTCTCTCTTTGGCAGCGTCTATGATTTTCAAGTGGATATATTCCTGTGCCGATTTTCCTGTTTGTTTCTTAATCAGTTCCCCGAAATAGTTGGCAGAAAGATGCAATTCATGAGCAAAATAAAAGACAGATGGCAAACCATTGAGTTTAGGTTTTTCACTTAATACATAGTCATTCAATAAGCCTTCAAATTGTTCAATAATGCCTATATTTGCTTCTTCCCTTGTGATAAACTGTCTATCATAAAATCGAGTACAGTAATTCAGTAACAATTCAATGTTTGACACAATCAGTTTTTTGCTGTGCTTGTCAATGTTTTGCTGCAATTCTGTTTCAACATTGGCAAAACAATCCAAAATAACATCTTTTTCTTTTTCAGATAAATGCAATGCCTCATTGGATTGATAAGAGAAAAAGGAATAGTCTTGAATGTGCTTACCCAATGAGGTGCCTTTAATCAAATCGGGATGAAAAGCCAATGCCAAACCCATGGGCTTATAAGGTTCTCCCTCTGGTTCGCTTTGTATGATTTGCCCTGGGGCAAAAAACACTAAAGTCCCTTCATCAAAATCATAGTAGTTGATGCCGTACTTCAACTTTGATTCGGTTTCTTTAAATTGTTTGAGGGCAATAAGATAAAGCCCAAAGTACATTTTTGTTCTATGCTGAACACCCGCTTTCGACACATTCACAAGGCTCACCAAAGGATGCAAAGTTGGGTGCGTATAGTACTCGTTATATTGTTTTACTGTTTCGAATCTTACCATTTGCTATATAAATTTAGATGATTCCTCAAATATAGAATAGTTGTGTGTCAATTTGATTCGCATAGGTAAAAATGGTAAGAATATCCGTAATTCTTATAAGCCGCAAGTCGTTTTGGGTTTCTACCTTTGCAGTTGAAATTTA
Source organism: Saprospiraceae bacterium (assembly GCA_043728625.1). Taxonomy (GTDB): domain Bacteria; phylum Bacteroidota; class Bacteroidia; order Chitinophagales; family Saprospiraceae; genus JAAFJT01. The sequence continues at coordinate 5,544 of JAYTMI010000273.1, forward strand.
ATTACTTTTAACAAAAATGAATATGACCAATATTAAATCGGCTTTAGTATTAATTATTGTATCTCTTTTTTCCAGCTATGGATTTTCACAGCAAACAGACTCAACTCAAAAAGTTACCACATTTTCGGGTTCTTTGGGTCTTACCAATAATGGATTTTCCATTGTTCCGACATTTTCTTTGAACAAACCAGCCGCTATTATGCTTTTTTCATGGAAAAAAAATAAATTCAGCATAGACCCTGATATTCGTCTCACGCTTGATGCTAAAAAAGGCGGTATGCTTTTTTGGTTCAGATATCGTCCCATTGAAGGAAAGAAGTTCAATCTGCGAGTCGGAACGCATCCCGCTTTAAATTTTCAATTAAGAACCATTACAGAAAATGGCGTAACATCTGAAATTACTCAAATGAGGCGTTTTATTGCTTTTGAGGCTGTTCCTAATTATCAAATAACGAAGAATTGGGGCATCGGTATTTATTATTTGCAAGGCAATGGTTTACAAAAAGATGGACCTCTAACCACCCATTTTGTTAATTTAAACACGAGTATTTCAAATATCAAAATGGGGGGAAATGTTAGATTAGCCTTGATTCCTGCCGTTTATTATTTGAATGTAGATGGCTACGAAGGTAAATATTTTACGGCAACAGGTATTTTATCCAATACAAAACTGCCTTTTACTTTGGAATCGGCTATCAATAAAACGTTTTCCTCAAACCTACCTGGCAATAAAGATTTTTTATGGAATGTTTCACTTCATTATCATTTCAATAAAAAATTAGTGACAAAAAAAGATTGAAATAGATAATAAAAGTGCTTCATTACTGAGGGGGTGCATTTCCTTTAATAATATTACTTTGGTACGTTTCAATTTTAGACCTTTGTGTCTCTTTCGTCCGTTTCCGTTAATTTTCAAACATGTATTCAAATTAAAAACATGCACCACAACCGTACTGTACTCATTCTTATTCTGGGTTTGCTGTCTGCCATCGGACCCTTTTCAATAGATACTTACCTGTCAGGCTTTCCAACAATTGCAGATGATTTGCACGTAACAGTTGATGAAGTTTCCTACACATTGTCTAGTTTTTTCATCGGCATTTCTTTAGGACAAATGATTTATGGTCCTTTACTCGACCGTTTTGGTCGCAAAAAGCCATTGATTGTAGGCATAGTGATATATTTTTCAGCCTCTATGGGGTGTGCTTTGGCGCATTCAATTGAGATGCTAATTGCCCTTCGTTTTTTACAAGCCTTGGGCGGTTGTGTGGGTATGGTCGCACCGCGTGCCATTGTGCGCGATATGTTTCCTGTTCATGAAAGTGCTAAAATATTTTCTACTTTAATCCTCATTTTGGGCGTTTCACCTATTATTGCACCTACTATTGGCAGCTATATGATTGTGTCTATGGGCTGGCAATCGGTGTTTTGGCTTCAAGCCATTATGGGTGTGTTATTACTGTTGGCAGTCGTTTTTTTATTGCCCGAAAGCAAGCAGCCCGACCCAACGTATTCACTAAAACCCACACCCATCATTTCGAGCTTTTGGTTTGTATTCAGAACCCCTCAGTTCTTTACTTATACATTGGCAGCATCATTGGTTTCGGCGGGTGTATATGCCTATTTGTCGGGTTCACCGTTTGTATTTATGAAGATTTTTAAGGTTACCGAACAGGAATACGGTTGGATTTTTGGCATTTTAGCAGCAGGACTCATCATGAGTAGCCAATTAAACAACTTGATGTTGCGACGTTTTAATAGTGAGCAGATAATTAAAACAACATTGTTGATACAAACTGCCATTGGTCTTGTCTTATGTGTCTCAAGTTATATGGGTTGGCTCAATTTATACAATACCATTCTCCTCATATTTTTATTCTTATGCTGTCAAGGATTCAGTTTTCCGAATGCTTCGGCACTTTCGATGGCATCTTTTAGAAAAGAAGCGGGTACGGCATCGGCATTGATGGGTGCCTTTCAAATGGGTTTTGGTGCGTTGGCAGCTGCTTTAGTTGGCTTTTTGAGTAATGGAACAAGTTTGCCTATGGCAGGTGTCATGGCGGGTTGTGCGGTGTTAGGTTTAACAATATTACTCCTTGGTTTAGCCAATTTAGAGCGCAAGAAGGTCGTTTTGATGTAGAAGCAAATTATAATTTGGAGAAAATTGTTAGGTCTTGATAACAACGCCACCCCCTCAGTATAAAACAGCAAAAAGCCTTGAAAACGTTGCGTTTTTAAGGCTTTTTCTATAACTTTACCACCTAAAAAGTCAAAGACAACAAAAATGAGTCTCGTTTAACCAACCCATAACAAGTGTTATTTTTAACAAGCGTGATTTCCTAATTCAGACTTTTATGCTCATTTGGCGTATAGCCCACCCGTTGCTTAAACAACCGTGTAAAATGTTGCGGATATTTAAAACCCAATGCGTAAGCAATTTCATTCACCGTTTTATCATTATCAAACATCCTATTCTTAGCCACGTCTATAATTTTGCCTTGTATGCCTCAATTTCTTTGAAAAAAAGGGTTAAATTGCACTTTTAAGACCAATTTCAATGTGTTTCGACTAAAAAAAACAACCCTTTTAGTACCCCCTCAGTATATTTAGGTTTTATCATCTATTTTAAAAGAAAATGGACAATGGAAAACATTAAAACAACATATAACAGACGGTCATTTTTAAAAGCCTCTGCACTCGTTGGTGGCGGTTTTATGTTGGGTTTTGATGGACTTTCAAGCCTTAAAGCCACTGAAATGCCCGAAAATATGAACCTTTTGGCAGATTTTAATGAACTAAATGGTTTCGTAAAAATCACAGCCGATAACGTCATCAAAATCATGGCACCCAATCCCGAAGGCGGTCAAGGTGT
>JAYTMI010000274.1:0-10004 GCA_043728625.1 Saprospiraceae bacterium
ATTTGTTTACGATTTTGGTTTAAAATAAGAAGAATGATTTTTCATGAAAAAAGACCCAAAATACTGAGGGGGGTGTGGAGATTTAGTAAACCTACCTTTACACTTGCGGTTCTCGTTTTATCTCCTCCTTCAATCTTTCTAAAAACAATTTTAACAACAACTCCAATTTTAGAACATCTCTAAAACCATTGAACCAAATCACGATAGGCAACCAGATACTGTTGAGTTTTTCATTAGTCAGGCTAAAAACTTGAAATGTGGTGTCGTCTCTCAATTGTTTTTTATAAAATTGAAGCCATTCTGTCTCATTTTGGAAGGCATTGCCATCCCAACCCTTTAGACCATTCGCTTTACAGAATATGGAACACCGATGTTTTCGATAGGGATTATCTGTCAAATAATAGTCTTCCAAAATTTCGGTGAATCGTTTGCCGTTATTGGAGGATACATCATAAAATTCTTTAATTACATAAGGTTCTATATCACCAAGCATATCAGAACCGGGAACTTCTACATTGATGATGCCTTGCTCTTGTTCTATTGAAAGCGGTTTTTTCTTTTGAAATAAATACGCAAACAAAAAACCGCCAGCAGAACTCCCAATATCACCAATCCAAGTAGCAACATCCATATTGGAATTCACATGCGGAAAAAGGAACTTCATAAAGCGCAAAAATTGGGGCATGGGCGTGACCACCTGCGGGTAATTATGGGCATCCAAACCTGCTAAAATATGGGCAATATCGCAATAAGTACCATCTGGCAGTACGACCTCTTGATGGTCATAAGAATAGATAAAGGCGGGTTTTCCTGCGCGTGTATTCCCATACACCCTATCATGGTCAGTATAGGTAACAGAACGGTGCTTGGGGTCGTAACTAAAATGTGTGTATCGCGAAATTTCCTGTGTATGTTCTGTCGCATCATCCACGACATTTACTTGATAGCGTGTATCAATATGGGCAGCCCCTTCCACCAATTCTTTATTCCATCCCCATTTATCGTAAAAAATCTTACGTAAACGGGTTATCATTAGTTTGGTGTTGTGCTGCTCTCCGGGGTAGTAATCTTCTTCCTCTTTGAGTAATTTTATAAATTCAGTTAGTGTTAGAACGTTTTTGGGGTCATGCCCGGGTTCGGGATTCCTCGACAGGATAGGTTGATCAAGTTGGTTCATTGCGCTTGGTTTTAGATAATGATTTTCAATGTATTGTTTATCAAGTATGTTTTAAAAGATGGGTTAATTTAAAGTTTAAATAAAAATTCACTAAAAGTATTCAAATCATTTTGCTACACCAAATATCTCTATCTTTTCTTTTAAAACTATTGTAAACTCTGAACCAACCCCCTCAGTAATATGTGTGTTGCAAACAGATTTCAATCATTGATTTGATATTTTGCGCGCCATATTACCCTTCTGCAAAGCCACATTGTCCTTTTGTAAAGATAGATTACTTCTTTGATTGAGATAGTTACCGTTCTGAATTGTGTTTACCACCCCTCCGTATAATTTCGTTTGCGTTACCGAAATACAAAATTGGAAATCAATGTGCGTGCGCCTTCGTTTTCAAAATACCACCCGTTGCTTCTTTGATGCTCTGCACGTACATAAAGGCTTTTGGGTCAATAGTCATCACAGCATCTTCAATTTGCTTAATTTCAAGGCGGGTGACGATGGTAAAAATGATTTGACAATCCGATTTTATGTCAAAACTATTGGGTAAATAGCCTCTTTCGCCTTTAAAAACGGTGATGCCTTTGCCCAATTCATTGACCAAATAGTTTTTGATTTCCTCTTGCTCCGTCGAAATGATGTTGAGAGCCGTGAATTCTTCGATACCATCCACGACATAATCAGTCGCACGTGTCGCTGCAAAATAGGTGATGATGGAATACATCGATGTTTCGATACCAAACTGTAATGCAGCAATCGAAAAGATGATGGTATTGAAAAACATGATGATTTCGCTATTAGAAAAGCCTGAACGCCGTTTCGTAAATACGGCAATCACTTCCGCACCATCAATCACGCCGCCTCCACGAATGACTAAGCCAACACCTGTACCAATTAAAAGACCACCGAACACAGCAATCAATAAAGGAACATGGGTAACGGGTTGAATATCAATGAAAAGCAAACCTACAGCCAGAAAAACAACCGCAATGGTGGTTTGAACGGCAAACGTTTTACCAATGCGTTTGTAGCCGAGATAGACAAAGGAAGCATTTAAAACAATGACCAAAAAGCTGATATTGATGTGAAAAATCTCATGGATCAAAATGGAAATGCCTGTGATACCCCCATCCATAAATTTGTTGGGAATCATAAAACCCTTCATCGCCAAGACTGCCAAGCCTGTGCCTAAGAGCAGGTGCAGCTGATTTTTGAGATTAAATACGCTTTTCCAGTCAACGGAATCGCTTTTGTATTTTTTTGACATATTGATTTTTCTTTTTGTATTAGACTGTGGATTTAATAAAGCGGGTTATGCCAAAGAACTTACTTAAAGCGCCTCCTTACAGTTTTGATAAACCACTTGGCATGTTTTTGACGTTCAGTATTTCCTAACCAATTATAACGTTTGGCGAAGTCAACAAGGTAGCCTTTTGCGGACTCAAAACTGCTGGCATTGTTCAAATCCTTGAGAATTTCATCAAAAACAGCTTTGTTATTCGCAAAAAGCTCATTTTGCATCAATAAACGGTCATTTAAGCCAAAGGCTTTAGTGAGGTCATTGATCGCAGTATTAGACAACCTATCCGATAGTTCATTGCTTAAAGATTCTTCAAAAAGGGCTTCAATTTCTACAGAGCTTGTGCTTGTATCACTTCGAGGTGTTGAAACAACGGCTGCCGGCGGTGTTTGATAGCTAGCAGGTTCGGGTACTGGCGGCGGCGGCGCAACAGGTTTAGGCTGTTCAACAGGGCGTGGTTGTGGTGGTTCGACTCGTGGACGCTCGACAACGGGCGGTGGTGTTTCTACAACAATAGGTCTGGCATCAACTGGTGGCGGTGGTTTGAATGCTGCCGTCGAGCGATTATCATTACTTGTAGATACTGAGGGGGTCGCATCGAGGAAGTTTTCGTAAAGTGAACGAATATAACCCAGCATCAAATCGCGCTCAATCACAGATATGTTTTTTTCGTCAGCACTCATACTTTTGTAGAGTGCAATGATTTTTTCAAGTTGGGTTTTGGCTTGTGAAAGGTTCATAATGAATGTTGAAATATGAATGATGAATTATAAATGTTAAGCATAGTGAAATTTTGATTCTGCCTTTTTAGGGTTTGAAAATTCCTTTAAAATGCTTGTTTGTTAAAAAACGTCCAAATTTAATCTTTCCTTTACTTTTGCAAGTGTTTTTTTTATAAAACTATCATTCATCATTATATTTATGTTTCTCGAACCACATTTTAAAGGACAGCGCAATGGCTGGATTGAAGTCGTCTGCGGCTCTATGTTTTCAGGTAAAACGGAAGAGTTGATTCGCCGTTTGCGCCGCGCCAAATTTGCCAATCAACGTGTTGAAGTCTTTAAACCGACAATTGATACACGTTATGACGAAACCAAAGTCGTTTCACACGATGCCACAGCGATATTGGCAAGACCTGTCGAAAATGCTGCTAAATTATTGGAATTGACGGAGGGAGAAGATATCAATGTCATCGGCATTGACGAAGCGCAGTTTTTTGATATGGCTTTGACAGAGGTGTGTGAAAAACTCGCTTTGCGTGGCATACGGGTTATTGTCGCAGGTCTCGATATGGACTATCGCGGGATACCATTTGGACCCGTGCCCAATCTTTTAGCTGTCGCCGAGTACATCACAAAGGTTCATGCTATCTGTCTGCATTGTGGCAATTTAGCGACACATTCTTATCGTAAAATCGCTAATAATGAACGTGTTATGCTTGGTGAAAAAGATAGCTATGAACCACGCTGCCGCACTTGTTATGAGATGGGTAATATTTTGGAATTACATTGATAATGGTGAATATTTTAATGGTAAATGGTGAATATTTTCCCATTAAATTATTCACCATTCACCATTACAAACCTGCTTTGGCTGAAATATCCAACATACGGTCAATACACACCCGACCTTCTTTGATAACACGTTCAGACAGTGTTATTTCTGGCAATTCGTACTTCATACACAAATAGAGTTTTTCCATCGTGTTCAAACGCATGTGTGGACATTCGTTGCAAGCACACGTATTATTAGGTGGCGCAGGAATGAATGTTTTATGTGGCGAGCGCAATTGCATCTGATGAATGATGCCAGGCTCGGTCGCAACGATAAACTCAGTCGCTTCAGACCCCTCAGTATATTTGAGTAAACCGCTTGTTGAACCAATATAATCGGCTTTTTCAAGGATATGCTCTTCACATTCTGGGTGCGCAATGAATTTAGCGTTGGGGTGGCGGTGCATGAGTTTGGTTATTTTTTCATTCGAAAAAATTTCATGCACCATACAGGCACCATTCCAAAGCACCATGTCGCGCCCTGTTTTTTTGACCAAATAGGCACCTAAGTTCTTGTCAGGTGCAAAAATGATGGATTTTTCCTTCGGAATACTTTCGATTATTTGAACAGCATTGGATGATGTGCAGCAAATATCCGTCAATGTTTTCAACTCCGCCGTGCAATTGACATAACTCACAACAACATGGTCAGGATATCTCTCCATAAATTTTTTGAACAAAGGCGCAGGCGCACTATCTGCCAACGAACAACCCGCATTGAGGTCAGGAAGCAACACTTTTTTAGTCGGTGACAACATCTTAGCGGTCTCAGCCATGAAGTGAACGCCTGCAAAAACGATGATGTCTGCATCCGTTTTAGACGCTTCTTGCGATAGTTGCAGGCTGTCACCAATAAAATCAGCGATGTCTTGAATTTCAGATTCTTGATAATAATGCGCCAAAATGACGGCATTTTTTTCTTTTTTCAATTTTTGGATTTCGGCAACTAAGTCAAGCGTCGGGTCAACTTCGAGGTCGAGCCAACCTTTTTTTGTCATAGCTTTTTCAGCCGTTTGATATGCAGTAGCGGGCATGATTTATGTTTTGATATTTTTTATTTAAAAAGCGGTTTTATACTGAGGGGGTGAAAATCGAATGTCTAAATGAAACGTTTATAAGGCAAAATTAGTTTTTGTTAGTTTTAAAAACAAACTAAGATTTGTGTAATTAAAAAAAACTTTTTTTATGACGCTATTTTAAAATTATGAGACGATATTTGTACGATAAGACTACAATTTTTTCTTCTATACGATTGACAAAAATAGCCTTCGAATTATAAAACCATTTGGCATTTATAACTAAAAGGTTATTTTTGTCGTAAATTTTTAAGAAAAAAAATAAGAATAATGACAAAAAGTATGACCATTAGCTATTCAGAAGCCGACGAAAGCCTTTTAATGGCTTTTTTCAAAAGACTAAAAGTAAAAGTCAAAAAAGAAGTTGACCCTGACGACGATGAGGGTGTGCCTTTGCGCGTCGCTCACCAAATAGTGGAGGGTTTAGCTTGGATAGAAAAACGCGAAAAGGGTGAAGTAGAAGGTATCACTTGGGAACAAATGATGGCTGAACTTAGGGCAAATGAGAAAGCAGTAACGACATGATAATAGAACCATCGCCACAATTCTTGCGCGACATCAAAGCCTTATCTAAAAAGTATTCCTCAGTACCAAGTGATTTGGTAAGGTTTTCTGAAAGTCTGCTTTCTGACCCACAACAAGGCGAATCATTGGGCAAAAGCTGCTATAAAGTCCGTTTTGATATCAAATCAAAGAACACCGGGAAACGAGACAATTCGCGCATTATCACTTGTGTGAAGTTGCAAGGGGATACTATTTTCCTACTTGCGGCTTATGACAAAGCAGAAAAAGCAACCGTCAAAGGTAAAGCGTTGGATTTGCTACTCAAACAAATTGGAAAATAACTATTGTTAGCGGACAAACAAAAAAGGCTCATCTTGCGATGAGCCTTAACTTTGAAAAGCGGTCCGGACGGGGCTCGAACCCGCGACCCCATGCGTGACAGGCATGTATTCTAACCAACTGAACTACCAGACCAGATTAAACGACATCATACCTGCCCGATTAAAATCGGACAATATATTATCTTGGAAAACCGCTTTTTTCAATTTTTTTGTGCTTTCCTGCTGAAAGCGATGCAAAGGTAATAGGTCATTTGAAAACTGCAAACTTTTTTGGGAAAAAATCTAAAAAAAATCTTGCAATCAAAATTTGGCAATCAAAATTCGATAATCAAAAAAAATACTGAGGGGGTTTTGTAACTTTGCGGTTTCATATCAATTCTGTTCTGGCAACTTCAAAAGTTCCACGAATATGGTGTTTGATAGGACTTTATTATAAAAAGCAAAAAAATAGACAGCCAATGGTTTTTCTTGACTTCGAGAAACCGCTCGAAACACTCTACGAACAGCTTGAAAAAGTTCGCCAAATTGGTGAACAAGGGGGCATTGACGTGCAGCCGATGATTGTAGAGTTGGAGCAAAAGATAAAAGACACAATTAAAGAGATTTATGCTAATCTAACGGGTTGGGATAGGGTTCAATTGTCGCGGCATCCTGAACGTCCTTATACTTTGTTTTATGTGCAACAGATGTGTGACAAATTCATTGAAATGCACGGCGACAGGAATTTTGCAGACGATAAAGCGATTGTCGGTGGTATAGGTGAGATGGATGGGCAAACTGTCGTAATTATTGGGCATCAAAAGGGTATAAATATAAAATTACGCCAATATCGCAATTTTGGTATGGCAAAACCTGAAGGCTATCGGAAGGCGTTGCGCTTGATGAAAATGGCAGAACGGTTTGGTTTTCCGGTCATTTGTTTGATTGATACACCTGGTGCCGATTGTGGTTTGGAAGCAGAAGAGCGGGGTCAAGGCGAAGCGATTGCTCGGAATTTGCTCGAAATGGCGCAGCTACGAGTGCCAATTGTCTGTGTTGTCATTGGTGAAGGGGCTTCGGGCGGTGCGATAGGCATTGGTTTGGGCGACCGCGTTTATATGATGGAAAATACATGGTATTCGGTTATTTCGCCTGAAAGTTGCTCGTCAATCCTTTGGCATTCATGGGATTATAAAGAACGGGCGGCAGAAGTCCTCAAATTGACGGCTGATAATATGTACGATATGGGCTTGATTGATGGCATTATTCCAGAACCACTTGGTGGCGCACATACGGCTCCCGAAGAAATGACGATGACTTTGAAAAAGTGGATAAAAAAAGCATTGGCAGAGATTAGTCCTTTGAAAACCGAAGACCTGATTGAGCAACGTATTGAAAAATATAGCCGAATGGGGGAGTATGACGTTTTGCCAACGGAGACTGTGGTAACGACTAAAAAAGAAAAAGCAGAAGCGAAGTAAATAGTTGAGGTTTCTCAAAAATAGTCAAAAGTTAAGGCGATTTTTTACTCAAAAAATTTGGGTAGCCGAAAAGCCGTTTTACTTTTGTCAAAATTTTAAAAATAATTTATATTTTTCACCCCCTCAGTATCTCTGGACTCTGAATCGTAGAAAAAGCGGAAATGTTAAAACGAAAATGATACGGAACGTTTGGTTGAGTTGTGCTAACACGACTGAATGCGTTCTCTTTTCGTACAATTCTGGTTTTTCCTTTTCAAAGTGAATGAATACTGAGGGGGTGTTTTTTTTTAGACTTGGTAAACAAAATAAAATGACAAACATTAAACAGACCAAACATGAGAAAATTAATAAAACAGGTAAAACGGCGGCTTTTCTATCGGGCTTTAATACAGCGTTACAATACGTTAAATGGGGTTAATAATGAGCCAAAAGTAACACCTAATGAAGCGAAAACGGTTGCTTTGTTGTTTGATGCAACGACTTTAGAAAACCGTAAAGTGATTGAACAATTTAGTGATAAATTACAGAAATCAGGTAAAAAGGTCACTATTTTAGGCTTTTTTAATGAAAAAACACAGCCCAATGGTTGGACTTTTCGATTTTTCAATAAAAAGGATGTGTCATGGAAAGGCATACCAACGGGTGGCGAAGTCCAACGGTTTTTGGAAGAAAAGTTTGATTTATTGTATCATTGCAGCATTAACGAATGTTTGCCACTCGAATGGTTGGCAGCTTTGGCGAAAGCCCGTTTTAAAATCGGACCTGCTATCCATGATTGGATACATTACGATTTAATAATAGGCGGAAAATTTGAAAATTTAAACCATTTTATAGAACAAGCGGCTTTTCATGCCGAAAAAATAACTAAAAACAATGCGTTATCAGCAGTTTAGAGGAACAGGTGTCGCGCTCATTACACCCTTTTCAGCCGACATGACTATTGATTGGGAGAGTCTTGAACGATGTATCGAACACGTTATTACGGGCGGCGTTGAGTACATCGTATCGCTCGGAACAACGGGGGAAGCGATTACGCTGACAAGCCGTGAGTGTCAACAAGTTTTTGATTTTATTGTGGATAAATCGAAAGGACGTGTGCCTGTTGTCGCGGGTTGGTTTGGTGCAAACTCGACTTCACACTTATTGGAACGCTTGAAAAGTGTTGATTTACGCCGTGCTGATGCGATTTTAGCGAGTTCCCCCGCCTACAATAAGCCACCACAAGAGGGAATTTATCAGCACTATATGGCAGTTGCAAAGGCATCGCCTGTGCCTATTATTTTGTACAACGTGCCGAGTCGTACTTCTTCGAATGTTGCGCCAGAAACGATTGTTCGCCTGTCCCATGCGAGCGACAAGTTTGTAGGCATCAAAGAAGCGTCGGGGAATCTCGTTCAAGCGCAATACATCATCAAGCATCGGGCTTCCGAAGATTTCCTTGTTTTGTCAGGCGATGACCAAATTACATTGGGTATGATAGCTTGCGGCGGCGAAGGTGTGATTTCGGTTATTGCCAATTCGCATCCAAAAGAATTCTCTGATATGGTGCGAGCAGCTTTAAATAACGATTTTGCGCAAGCCCGAGTCCTTAATAATAAGTTGCACGACATCCATCCGTTGCTTTATTGCGAAGGCAATCCTGTCGGTATCAAAGCGGCGATGACGATATTGGGTTTCTCTGAAAATCATTTGCGCTTACCGCTTGTCTCTATGGGCAAAGCAAATTATGATAAATTGGCTGCGGAAATAGCAAAAGCGAAATAGAGTTGAAGCTATCTGAAAAAGTATAAAACGAAAACTGCAGGTCAAAATATAATTTTTTTCTGGTATTATGTTCGGGGAACTTCAAAAGTTCCCCGAACATAAACGCCTTCAAAAAGAATAATATTCGGAACGAAAAAACATAAAATATACCGTTTGCGACAGTCTCATTACTTACTCACCTATCCTCCTCCTCAATCAAACTCTTTTCTATTCGAATCCGCACAAAATCTATTCGTTTCCGAAGGCGGTCAAAAAAATATTGCCGTCCGCGCTCATTTTGCATATCAAGCGATTTAGATACGACACTGTGGAACCATTCGGCGGTATAATCGCACATCCTTTCGTCCGTTGTCTTCAAAAAATTAGGGTTACCATAGGTCGTGTAAATAGAGCGACCAACCGAAGAAGTGACAAAGATCGTATTATTGGTATAAATCATCTCGTTGTGGTACATCGTAAAAGCACCGCCACTACTCCCTTCGGGTTTGACACCCAGCGGAAATTTTTTGGCATGAACTGCCATTGCTTCCATGTGATTAGCTAACGCTGTCATGTCTTGACATAAAACGAGGGCATCTTTGGCATTTTTGAAACCACTGCTGTTGACGTGATACTCGATTTGGTTGAGCGTATTGTCCATAATATTGAGCGACCACAACTCCGTTGTAGGTATGTTGCGATATAATGTCAAAATTTCTTTCGCTTTTTGAACAACAGGTGTTGGCAGAATATCAAAATCGAAGGGGCGATTTTGCAAATAATCAATTTGCCAAATCGTACGACCATAAACGTACATTTTGAAACTAAATAACTTCGGAAAAAACATGTAAAA
>JAYTMI010000275.1:0-10739 GCA_043728625.1 Saprospiraceae bacterium
CCTTCAAAAGGAATATCAGTCATGCAGAAAACGAATATCAAAACATGAAGGCTAAAAAATGTAAAATTTCTAAACCGTTGTTTTTCTAATAATGGTATAACGAAACTGATAAGAGATATAACAAGCCCAACGATACCCAAACCCATAGCCGTTAAAACCCATTGGTTATGTGGCAATTTAGGGTCGAGTTGTGGATAATTTTGTTCATAAAGATGCTTCATTTCTTGCTCAATATCGCCAAAACCGACGCCTAATATTTTATTTTCTAAAAATATTTGACTGCCTATTTTGAGCGACACAAGCCGTTCAGAATCCGATTTTGCGGAAGGGTCGCCCATTTGATATTGTTCAAAATCCCAAATCGCATAATGCACCCGTTGTTGAAAACTGGGTAGAAATTGATAGGAAAGATAAGGGATTAAAGACAAAACGAGTAATCCGACAATTCCAACAATATAACTTCGGCTTTGAAAAATAAATAAAGCCCCCCTCAGTATCAAGCATAAATAAAGCGCAATGAGACCCGTACGCACCGCAATAATGTGCAATCCGACGAATATAAAAAGGCTCAAAACGGCTATCACATTCTTTTCCCATTTATATTTTATAAAAAAAGAAGAACGCCACAATTCCATGCCGACCAAACAAGCAAATGCAGCCATGACACTGAATATGATGTGTTCTTTCAAAAAAGGCATGGCTATTCCTTGCCCGAGTTTTTTTGTAATTTCCTCAAAATTCAAGGCATAATTGCTTAAAACCAAAACCATATTAACTGAAATAACGATTAAAAAGAAAAAAAGAAGGCTTTGAAATTGTTTTTTACTGATGGTACATCCCGTGGCAGTCGGGAGGAAGAGGATTTGGCTGAAAGCAAAAGGCAGTAGTAGAAAAGGCAGTCTTAATTGCACTCGACTCAACCAATAAGGCAAATTTTCAGACAAAAAGCCACTTAATAATACGAGAAAAAAAGGGATGGTTAAGGCTAAAAATGAGCGATTTATGGCTGGATACTGAGGGGGGCGTTGCCAATGCCAAAATTGTAAATATTCAATTATCCATTGAAAAAGAGTCATTTTGGTATCTTTTCCCTTGGGAATGTCAAAAAGCGCCACGATGAAGATAGCTCCCAAACTGAAAGATAGCAGAAAACGAGACCATACGAGCGACTGAATCAGCACGATGCACCAAAAAATAAAGAACTCTATACGATTTATTTTAATCACTGATTGAAACTGATTATGAATTTGATTCGATTCGCTAAGAATTGCTTGTTGTTAAAAGTAAAAACCGTAGTTTTGCGCTCCTTATTTTCAAAAAACATTCAATTAGGGATGGTGATAAAATAAAGTGCCAAACTTCATTTTACAAAACTGTTGAAAATCAACGTTTTGCAAATTCATCATTTATCATTTATAATTCATCATTTCCTTAGACAGTTATTTATTATGTCAGTAGAAATTTTTGCAAAAGTACAACAACTCATCGAAGAAATAGAAGTCATACGACCGGCAACGAAAGAAGATATTGAACAATTTCGTTTACGGTATATAGGCACTAAAAACATCATCAAACCGCTTTTTGGCGAGATTGTAAAGGTTGAAAATACGCGTAAGAAAGAGTATGGTCAATTGTGCAACGCTGCAAAAACGGCTGCGGAGACGAAATTTGCTACCTTGCAAGAATGGCTTGAAGCCCAAACGGATTCTGCCGATGCGACTGCGATTGACTTAACGGCTCCAGGTGACCCGTTCCCTGTGGGCAGCCGTCACCCTGTTTCGATTGTGATGAATCGGATTATTGATATTTTTGGACGCATCGGTTTCACAGTCGTTGAAGGTCCTGAAATTGAGACAGATTGGTACAATTTTACTGCGATGAACACGCCCGAAGACCATCCTGCACGTGATATGCAGGACACTTTTTACATTCAAGATTCAAAAACATGGCTTTTGCGGACGCACACATCGCCCGTACAGGCGCGGGTGATGGAAAAAACGAAGCCTCCGATTCGCATCATTGCGCCTGGTCGGGTGTATCGGAATGAGACGATTTCGGCACGTAGCCATGCCCAATTTCATCAAGTTGAAGGTTTGTATATTGATGAAAATGTGTCGTTTGCAGATTTGAAACAGACCCTGATGTTTTTTGCCCAAGAGATGTTTGGTGCGGCAAAAATCCGTTTGCGCCCTTCATTTTTCCCTTTCACAGAGCCTTCGGCAGAAATGGACGTTTGGTTAGGCACTGATACGCCTGAAAATACGCGATTGACAAAGGGCACAGGTTGGCTCGAAATTTTGGGCTGCGGTATGGTTGACCCACAAGTTTTGGAGAATTGCGGCATTGATTCTAAGAAATATACAGGTTTTGCCTTCGGTATGGGCATTGAACGCCAAGCATTGCGCCTGTTTTCGATTCCTGATATTCGCTTACTTTTTGAAAGTGATGTGCGGTTTTTGAAGCAGTTTGCGGCGGCAATATGAAAGTGAACAGTATAAAAAATGAGGCTGTCTCAAAAGGTACAAGCTTGGTTAGTCTGCCAAATATTATTTTATTGAACGGCGTTTATGTTCGGGGAACTTTTGAAGTTCCCCGAACATGGTGTCCGAATCGAAATAATATTCTGAACAAAAAAAGAGCCGCTGCCTTTTGATACAGCCTCATTTTTCATTTCTTTTGAGCCAATTTGACCATAAAATAGGTCTCAAAAATGGTAAAAATGAAATAAACGAGGAAAAAAGGCAGTGTAAAGTTTTTGGTTTCAGGGTGAAATATTTTTTTATAAATCAATAAAACAAAAACAGATAGGAACATTTTGGCGAAGATGGTAATGATGATGAGGTTGTGAAAAAGCAGTTTGTTTTCGCTATTTGAAGCCCGTTGACCGAAAATAAACATGCCGATACTGAGGGGGATGAACAAGCCTAAACTCCACCAAGTGACGCTGCTGTATTGGACAAAAGTGCCAAAAAACTGTTGTAAAATAAGGTTAAGCAGGACAACAAGTACCGTTGTAGCGACTAAGATTGTTAAGAATGGGCGCAGATTCATAAAGTTGTTTCGTTCAAATTGTCATTCGTTTCGTAATTTGTCGGCATCACGGATGACCATATAAATGGACATACTGATGGCGAGCATAGACATGATGAGTAGAAAAATAGGCTTTGTCATGCCCATTTTTCCATCCAACCATTTACCAAACCAAGTACCGAGGGCAATGGTTGCACCCATTCTAAACGCAATATCGGTATAGCGCAATAGTGCAGTGGGCGATGTGCGTTTTTTCGGATTGTCTGGTTTATTGTTTTTTACTGGCACCGTTTGTGTGTACTGTTTCTTCTTTGACAGGTTTATGTTGTTGTGGCTTCGTATCTGTTTTCATTTTACAAGTCACGTCGAATATGGCACCAGGAGCGACGGATAGTTTTGATGTTGTTACTTCCGCAACAATTTCAGCACTTTCTTTAACACTTAACAAATCACTGACTCGCAATTTGCCATAAAATTTGCCTTCAATCACCGCATTTTGGCATTTAACTTCACCATCAATCATGCCTGATGGTCCAATGATGACTTTTGCGCTGCACGTTAAAGTACCTTTAATCGTACCGTCAATGCGAATATCACTTTCTGCGACAACCGATCCTTCTACAGTTGTGCCACGCACAAGGCTGTTGAGGGCGTTTTCACTTGATGACAATGCAGGTTTTACGCCTGTTGTTTTAACCTCTTCTGTTGCTTTTTTGCTACCAAACATGGTTCTATTTTTATTTTTTGATAATAAAAGATTTACGTTGCTCTTTTTCTTAATGTATTGTACCTGTGTGTAAATCGAAATCTAAGGTAGGTGTTTATTAGTGAACAAAAAAATTTTGCATTAAAATCTGTTTGCTAAGATTTAAAAGCCATTTTTTACTGAGGGGTCTATCACTCATTAGAATGAGTGATAAATTGTTTTCAATATTGAATTTTAACCAATCGCACACGTCGCCTATCATCGCTCGGGACGATGATTTCGTTGGCGCCTACTTGCATGGCATCGCGGAAACGGAGGAAAAGGTCTTGCCCTTGCGTATTCATAATGGCGTGTCGCTCGCCTTCACCAGCACCGTTTAAGACAAATTCACTGACCGTAGTTGAGCGTTCTATTTCATCATTGAACAAAAAACGCAAGGCAGTTGGCGTTTTTGCTAAGAAAAACGAAGAAAAACGGGCATCATCGTCTTGTGAAATTTGTTTTTTATGAAAAATAGAACGCCATTGCGCCTCGCCGTTGGGAGCTATGGAGAGGGCAAAAACATTTTCATAAAAATAATCCATTGACAGACCCAATGCGGCAGCACCGCCGCCTATATAACGTCCTGTATTCATCACTGATGGGGTGGAACGTCGCTCAACAAGTTTGGCTTGTTCGATAATAGCTAGGATGCCGCCGTCGAGCCGATGCACAATGTCTTGTACTTTGAGGTCAACCAACCCTTTGGTATCCGTTATTTTTTTGCCCAAAAGCGCGGAAGCCAAATCATCATCGAATGGATGGAGCGCAAAAGTAAAGCTGCCACCCTCAATATACTGAGGGGGTAGGCTGATGAAATAATGACCTTGCGCCCGTATAAAATTTTTGGCGGAATAAAGCCCTGCTGCGACCAATTGTTTGTTGACATTGTCAAAACTAAATTTAACATCAAGGCTCACCATGTCTGTGATGGGCAATGAAAATCTCTTTTCCCCTTCTTCCGTACTGTATTTTGTTATCTCAAAACGGTGTTTTTCGCTATTTATACGGTTATCTTCTTCGATAATGGAGTAAAATTCGGCTTGATTATTAAAAAGCATTTGCTCAAAACGGTCGTATCTATTCCAGTCGGGTTTTATTTCTATGGTTTTATCCCAAATTGGGCGAAGTGAGTCAAGGTTGACAGCCAAAGCCTTGATGCGGCGGCTTTCGATGACTTCGTAAATCAATATTGATTTTTTATCTTCTGAATACAGAAATTCTAATTTTGGCGATGTAAAGTCCTTACCCCAATCATAAACCGTTACGGAGTCCAGCAGTTTCGCTTGTCCATCGTATTTATGAATTTTGATATAGTTGTGATTTTTCTTTCGATATTGATAAATGAGGTTAAAATCCTGCCGTGTGCCTAAGACTTCAAGGATTGTTGAACTGTTTTTGCGGTCAGGTTCAAGCTCCCGTTCCCACATTTTGTGCAACTTAGCATCGTAAGCCCGCAATTTTACTTCTCTATCGTCGAGTAGAAAAAACAAGATACGTTCACTGTATTTGCCAATAATACCATATCCTTCTGCACCACCAATAGAAATTTCATCTGTCATGCTCAATGTCTGAGTCGTTGCGACGAGGCTTTGAAATAAGATAAGGAGTGTTAATAGTTTTTTCATATTTTCAATATTTTATCGGTGGTTTAATGAGCTAGCCTTCGAGATAAAGTTAGTCAAATTTTAGAAGTCAAACATAAAAAAAACTGTCTGAAAGTAAACAACTTTCAGACAGTTTTGGGCAAAACACTTAGAATTTAACGATTTATTAAGCCTTACACACTTAGATAAGACATCAGTGATTCATAATGTTCTTGTAAGGAGTCAATATATTCAGACTCGCTGAAAGAAGCTTTTATTTCATAATCAAAACGGCTGAAACTTGCCAAAATTTTTGAAATATCTGAACGATTCAGTTTTATGGTAATATCTAATTCGGTTGAGTCGGGCATGGAGGTGATGAAAGAGTTGAGTATAATCGCATTTTCAGACTCAACAATACGGGCAATTTGCGACAAAGAATAGTTGTGCCGATTGACTGTCAAGACGATAACGCTGCCATGTTCATCAAAAGAAGCGCTGCCCGCAAAAAATTTGAGTAAGTCTTCAAGGGTGACGACACCCATGTAATTTTGCTGTTTATCAACAACGGGTATCAAGGTTAGGCGATACTCATTGAGCAAACGCATGATGTCGTAAATGTGGTTGCGCTCATAGACAAACGGATGTGCCATTTTCAGTTCGTAAGAGCCGACGGATTCTTGTGAGTCGAATTCAAAAATTTCATCTTCTGAAATCAGACCTAAAAGTTGCGTGCCATTCACAATTGGTAAGTGGCGGACGTGAAAATCGCTCATCATTGCCAACGCATCTTCGCCTGTATCCGATGTCCGCAGAGGGACAATTTCTTCTGAAATTAAATCTTTTACCATCATAGCCGTAAGTGTGTTTTGGTTAAAACTATAACGTTGTAGCTCTCTTAATAGTTCTTAGCGATTCGTTAAGTTTTGCAAAAGTTAATGTGTATGATTCTTAACATCAGCAATTTCCAATTATTTTTCAATAAAGCAAAAATTTGTATGATTTTTTTTAAACTACATCCAAAATTAGAACATTCTACGGTAAAAACAATACCCTACAGTATTAGATTTTGGAATAAATGTAAAAACTTATTTCAAAACGAACCTCATTCGTATAGTTTTCGAGACATATCTGCAAACTCTTTTTCACTCAATAAACCACTCTCACGACGTTTAGTCAAATCTTTGAGTTGTTGCAAAATGTCGGAATGTTCCATGTCTTCGGTCATTCTAAAACCATTTCGGGCAAAAGTCTCAAATTCTGGCTGCACCCGCAAGTATGCTAAGGCTTCGTGTGTCTTTATTTTGTCATAATCTTTAAAACCCAACTCTGTGGCTTTTTGAAGATGATAAAATGCCAGTTCTTTTTGTTCTGTCAAGGAATAACAACACGACAAATTCCAATGTACAGCGACATCTGCTGGATCTATAGCCAATGCCTTGCCAAAATCTTCTGTTGCGCCTTGATAGTCGAAATCTTTGAATTTTGCCAATGCCGATTGCTTCAAACTTTCCTTTTGAGAAACAGAAGATTTTTCAGGCTTTTGATACTGAGGGGGGACTGTCGGGCGCATCCGAGCGCGGGCTTCACGGTTTTGTTGTGCCTCTTGTTGCTCTGCACGCTGTTGTTCTCTTTGCTGTTCCCTCTGTTGTCTTATAGTGTAATCATTTTGTTGATTTGGGTTTTGTTGCTCACGCCACAAATCTTTATTGTATTTTTTGTTGAAATCATTATCACTTTTCGTCAATAATATGATAAAATTAATGAAACCAACGAAAGCCGCTATTTGCGGTTTACCTGCAAAAAACGTGAGCATACACATAAACATACCTAAGCCAATGCGCCCCAAATAAAAGAATTGAACACCAAAAACACCTAAAATGAGCGAAAGCAAAGCTGCTGTTGTTTTATTTTTCATAAATAGAAAGTTTAGTCCGTTGAAATAAAAATCATAGTTCTGTCAAATCTAACACTTTTCTGATAGAAAATGACTTATATTGGTTACGCTTTTTCGACCAATCGGGGTCGTTATCCGTTAGGCGTATTAGTTATTGGTTATTAGGGATTGGTTATTGGGGATTGGTTAATTGGTCTAAACGAATAACCAATCCCTAATAACTAATCCCTAATAACCAATAAGGAAGCAAAATAAAACCTTGTTTCGTAAATTTGCATCTCTGTTTAAATTCATTTGTCATTTTTAAAAAATAAAATCTTTTCATCCGTTCCTACGTTTTAACACTATCAACCAACGACTCCTCTTCATAAGGAGTCCTTCGGACAGTATAATCACTAAAAAATGCCTTTTAGATATGAAAAAAATACTTTTTTCTTTGGTTTTTATCGCCATCGGCTTTGCTCAATTACGGGCGAGCATGATTTTGTTACCCATGGATTTGAAACAAAAAGAGCATCTCAAAGCATACGGTATCACATATTTAGTGTTGTCGAAAGGCATTGAAGCGCATTGGCTTTTGAACTATCGCGGCGGCAGCTTTGCATTTCCGCACCAGTTGGCTTTTGAAAAAGAATGTAAAACCCGCAACGTGACTTACGAAGTATTGAGCGATGCTCAATTTGCAGGTATTCAAAACGAAATTGCCAATCCAGAGGTGAACATGGACGACATAAAACTCGAAGTCGCCCCTAAAATTGCCGTTTATACACCCGATGTGGATGCCAAAGGCAATAAAGTTCAGCCATGGGATGATGCTGTTACAATGGTTTTGACCTACGCCGAAATCCCCTACGAAGTCGTTTATGACCGCGAAGTTGTTGACGGCAAATTGGGCTTATATGATTGGCTACACTTGCATCACGAAGATTTTACAGGTCAATATGGCAAATTTTATCGCAATTACGGTCATGCGCCTTGGTATCGTGACAACCAACGTCGCGCCGAAGAATTATCGAAATCGCTTGGTTTTGCTAAAGTTTCACAGTGTAAATTAGCTGTTGCGAAGCGCATTAAGGATTTTGTAGTCGGTGGCGGCTTCATGTTTGCGATGTGTTCGGCAACCGATAGTTACGACATCGCCCTCGCTGCCGAAGGCGTGGATATTTGTGCGGCTATGTACGACGGCGACCCTGCCGACCCACAAGCGCAAGAGAAATTGGATTTTTCAAAAAGTTTTGCGTTCAAAAATTTTCAATTGACCCGCGACCCGATGGAATACGAGTTTTCAACTATTGACAATAATTACGGTCGCCCAGCTTCTCCTGAAACAGATTATTTTACGCTCTTCGATTTTTCTGCAAAATATGACCCCATTCCAGCCATGTTGACACAATGCCATACGCGTACTGTCAAAGGTTTTATGGGTCAAACAACGGCTTTTGTAAAAAAATATATTAAAGATGATGTCTTGACACTTGGTGAAAATAAGCCATACAACGAGGTGCGCTACTTACATGGTGTTCTTGGACAAGGCTTTTTCACGTTCTACGGCGGTCACGACCCCGAAGACTATCGCCACTATGTCGAAGACCCTGAAACGGATTTGAGTCTTCACCCACAATCTCCTGGCTATCGCTTAATTTTGAACAATATTTTATTTCCTGCGGCTAAGAAAAAACACCGCAAAACCTAATTTAGTTGATAATGGATAGTTGATAATGGTAAAACTATCCATTAACTATCCATTATCCATTATCAACTATCCATTAATAAATGACTTTTCACGCTAACGGAAAACTTTTACTCACAGGCGAATATTTCGTCCTTGACGGTGCGACAGCCTTAGCATTGCCGACAAAATTAGGACAATCACTCACTATTGAACATGAACCAGAAGTACATGGAAAAAGTATGTTTTGGTGTTCGGTTATGCCAGGTTCCCCTTGGTACAGTGCCTTGTTTCATATTCCAGGACTTTTTGTTAAAATATCAGATGGAACAGTGGATTTTAGCGATGGCTTAGTGAAGGCTTTCAAAGCTATCGAAAAACTCAATCCAGAATTTTGGGAGGACCAAAACGGCATGAGCCTAACCACAAATTTAGAATTTCCACACAATTGGGGTTTGGGCTCCAGTTCTACCTTGATTTGGCTCTTAGCAAAATGGGCAAAAGTTGACCCTTTTGCTTTGAATGACTTAACTTTTGGTGGCTCGGGCTACGATATTGCTTGTGCAGGAGCAAGTAAACCGATTTTTTTTGAAAGAAAAAACAACACACGTATATATACAGAAGTAGATTTCAAACCACCTTTTGCAGACAATCTCTATTTTGTTTTTTTAAATCAAAAGCAAAATTCAAGAGAAGGCATTGCGCGATACCGCGAAAAAGCCAAAAACCTACCCCCTCAGTATTTCGACGATATTTTAGCTTTGACAAACGGTTTTTACAACGCTACCAACCTATCCGATTTTGAAAAATTGATAGTGGAACATGAAAACTTAGTTTCCTCCGTTATTCAACTCCAAAGAGCTAAGTCCTTGTATTTCAATGATTTCTGGGGTGAAATAAAATCACTCGGCGCATGGGGCGGCGATTTTATTCTGGCTACGAGCAACCGTTCTTTTGAGGAAACAAAACGCTATTTTGAAATACAAGGATTTAATTCTGTATTGAAATACAAGGATTTAATTCTTTGAGATTTTAGGATTTAAAGTACAAAGACGATAAGACTCGATTACGGAATCTTATCGTCTTTGTACTTTAAATCCTAAAATCTCATCGCGGTACATCTATTTTTTTTACGATTTCATTAATCACATCTTTCGCATCATAGCCTTCCATCTCCCGTTCAGGTGTCAAAATGATGCGGTGATTCAAAACAGGGTAGGCGACATATTGAATGTCTTCTGGAATCACAAATTCACGTCCATTAATCGCTGCCATTGCCTTAGCGGCTTTCAAAATTGCCAACGATGCACGAGGCGACGCGCCCAAATATATATCGCCATTGTTACGTGTATTATGCACAATCGCAGCGATATAATCCACCAATTCCTCTCTGATATGCACTTTTTCGACCAATGATTGACAGGCTTTGATTTGCTCACCCCTCAGTACAGGCTTCACTTCTTCCGTTTTTACTTGCTTAAAATCCTCTTTAAAGCGGCGTAAAATCTGCTTTTCTTCATCTAAACTCGGGTAATTGATATTGATTTTGAACAAAAAACGGTCAAGTTGCGCTTCGGGTAATCTGTACGTTCCTTCCTGCTCAATCGGGTTTTGCGTACCAATGACAAAAAACGGAAACGTCATTAGATGCGTTGTACCGTCCACCGTCACTTGGCGTTCTTCCATGACCTCGAACAAAGCGGCTTGTGTCTTGGCAGGTGCGCGGTTGATTTCATCAATCAAAACGATATTAGAAAAAACAGGACCCGCATTGAAGTAAAACTGCGACGTTTGGGCATTAAAAACCATCGT
>JAYTMI010000276.1:0-3039 GCA_043728625.1 Saprospiraceae bacterium
TTATTGTTCCATCCGCACCACTGCTGCACGTTGCTTTGACAGACGTGATACTGAGGGGGGCGCAAGACGCGTCTGTTGGCGGTGGCGTAAATCGTAAGCGTTTACCATCGGGAAAATAGGCGTTATTGGTTGTCACGCCAGGATGCAGCGTCGGATTTGTTGGGTCATAAGTGTTTTCAAAACGGGTTGCTGTGCCTGCTTCGGGATTGTAGGCAATATAATTACCGCTGCCCAATCGCCTTCCAAATAAGCCGACGGTATAACCATAACCCGGTTCTGTTCTGGCACAAGGGGCAGCCAAATTTGGTTCTGCTTTGTAGTTCATTTCTACTTTGTTTGAACCTTCATGCAGCATCATTTGAATGGAGATAGCATTGTTTCGGGGTGAATTGCAGACTTTATGCCATTGCATATTCCGCCATTCGACGGTAAAAACACGGTTAGGCGCAACCCCAGACAATTTATAATTGATTTGCGAAGCGACATTACCACTATTATTTGCTTGTAAATCGTCCCTAAAAGCGGCGATAAAAGGCAATGGATTGTCCAAAAAAGCCGTATCGCAATCGCTGCTATTACCGCCGCCGCCGTTGCCACGTCCTTTGTAATACGCATTGTCATACCATTGGCTGCTGACCGTCAATGGATTAATATGAGGATTGAAAGACACTGCCCCATTTTCTGAAATAACCAATGAATCGTAGTAAAAATTGTCAAATTGAAAGGAAAAGCCAAGGGGAATGTACTTTGAAATGGAATCTGTAGCACCTCTGTTGTATTTCGCTAAGGAGTCATTGAGTGGTGTTAAAACGGCATTTGCACCTATCAAATAAGTCAGCGTTTGGCTGATCGAATCCGCAACCCAATCCTGTGTAGTCATTGTATTATTCAAGAGAGAGAAATTGGTTGTTGATTCCAGCGTTTCTACGAAAGTTGTCGAGCAGCCATTGTTATCGGTAATAATGAGCCGATAATCAGAAGGTTTTAAACCTGTAAAAACGCCATTTGTATTGGTTTGCCCATTCATGTTGTAAGTGTATGGCGCTGTTCCGCCCCCTGCTTTGACGTTCAATTCACCTATTGCATCACCACCTACACAAGGAATATTGATGCGTTTGGTTATCGTTTTGGTCAAAGTTGGGCAAGCGATGACATTGATTGTATAGTCATGGACATCGCCGACATCATACGTCGCGCAAGGGTCTGTGGGAATTGCTGCCAAAGGAACGCCTGCTGCAATGGTTTTTAGGCTGCGGACACGCATCCGGTGATTGCCTGTTGTTGCAGTGGATGGTATCTGAAAATTGCTTGTTGTTACCGTCGTGCTACTGGCGACTAATTCTCCGACATCTGTAAAATCGTTGGTGTTGTTCCAGTCAACCCAAATTGCGAAGCCTGCATTGGTTGTTGCACCTGTATTCAACTCAAAAGCAATGGTAAAATCGTAGGAAATACCTTTTACTACTGAGGGGGTCGTTGTGGTAAAATTTATATAATTTAAATGCAGACCACTCGAAGGAATCGTTGTGCAACCTGTTGCATCGGCGATAAGGGAGACACCATTTTTTGACAAATTAAACTGACTGATGTACACACCGAAGCCACCTGTTGCATTACAAGAATTGTTATACAACGGCGCACAATAAGGCGACTGTGCCGCAAGGTTTTGTAAATCTGAAAACAGAAGTAGTAAGAAGTAAAGAGTAAGCCCAAAGCGAGCTTTAGCTGTTGGCGTAAAGTTACAGTTCATGGACGATGCTTTTAATCAATTATTATCGGTTCGAGAAGCTCTAGTGTTGTGTGTGCCTCTCATTTTCTATACAAAGTATGGATGAGAACGTATTGTTCTTATGTTCGTTTTTACAAAAAGAAAGAAATGGTGTGTGTCCAAAAACGTCATTTTTTGAAAATGATTCAGTAAAGATGCGGTAGAAATTTTTGAAATCAAATAAATATTATTGTTTTTTTTCGATTTTGAAGGTTTTATTGTGTTATTTTAGAGTAACCGATGTTATTTAAAATAAATTTTTATTTTAGGATGGAAAATAAGAAGGCGGTCTTGGAAGAGTAAATTGTTAAACATCGAGATAAGGGCATAAAGAAAGGTCGAGTCTATCAAGAGCATTGATTTACTCTGATTCACTCGACCCTTTGATTCCCGGCTTTTTAAAATTCAATTATAAAAGTAGGAATGTCCTTCAAAAACGTAATCATTCATTAGATTTACCCTCAACATTAAAGGCATAAAAGACATCAAATCTTCGTATTGATGCTCTTCTATTTCTGCTTTTAGGACTTCAAAAAATGCTGAAACAGCTGCTTCAACTTCTATTTTAGAATGAAAAACATCTGAATGTTCCAAGCCTTTTAGTTTGTATAAAGCGTTAATGAATTCCTTGTAATCGAAATTTGTCGAAAATTCATTTTGCCATTCTTCTAAGTAAAGAGGTTTAATCTCGTTCGGTAAATAGGCAATCAAAGTGCGAGAGGCAAAAAGCGGTATGCGTTCTCTGATTGTTTGAAAAAGTGCTGACAAAATGCTTTTGGCACGTAAGGTATTACCAGGCATACCTAAAGCTTTTGCAAATTGACCGACAAACGGGCTTTGTTGAATGTGCGCATGACAGAATAGAGCTTTCATCGGCGAATTAATTTATTCTTGTTAATAATAGTATATTGTTTTGCACTTGTCTAAAGCATAAAAATAAAATTAGGTAACGACCGAATAAACGGAGGTTATTGTTCGGATGTTACAGTTTGTTCGTAGATTTTTCTGATTCGTTGCAATTTAAGGGTTTGGCTGAATTAGATACAATGATTTTTGTCAGTACAAACAAATCTTTACAAAGTTATGATGAAAAAGATGTTAAAAAACTGACCCCTCAGTAAAACGCAATAAAAAACACATTGTCAGCATAAATCAACGTCATAAAGATGGACGACAAAACGTACAGAAACAATGGTGCCATCGGTGCTATTTTAGATGAATATGAGCGCGCCGTTCAAGACTTGAAAAACGTGCTGAAAACCGTTACGCCT
>JAYTMI010000277.1:0-7130 GCA_043728625.1 Saprospiraceae bacterium
AAAGGCGGCAAATTGACAGGTGACATCACGATGCACGGCATTACTAAAACCATCACATTGGATGCTGAATTTTTAGGTATCGCAAAAGACCCTTGGGGCAATATCAAAGCCGGTTTTGAACTGGAAGGTAAGATTAAACGTTCTGATTTTGGTTTGACTTGGAACGCACCGACAGAAGCAGGCGGCGTTTTAGTTTCAGATGATGTTCGTTTATTGGCAAATGTTCAACTCGTAAAAACAGTATAACTAAGATTTTATATAACTATTTAGTTTAGACCACAGATTGGAGTGATACGACAGATTTTCACAGATTTTTTCTTTAAATCCGTATGAAACAAAAAAAAATCTGTGAAAATCTGTCGTATCACTCCAATCTGTGGTCTCCTAAAAATCTCAATAATAAAAATGGCAAACATCGTTCTTCACAAATCGGAAACAAGAGGACACGCCAATCACGGTTGGCTCAATGCACGTCACTCTTTTAGTTTTGCAAATTACCACAATCCAGAACGGATGCACTTCGGCGTTGTGCGCGTTTTGAATGACGATATCATCGCCCCCGCAATGGGTTTTGGTACGCATCCGCACGACAATATGGAAATCATTACGATTCCTTTGCGTGGCTCACTGCGCCACAAGGACTCAATGGGTAATGAAGCCGTTATTGAACAAAATGAGGTACAAATCATGTCGGCGGGTACAGGTATCCAACACTCCGAATTCAATGCCAGCCGCGATAAAGACATCAATTTGCTACAAATTTGGCTGTTTCCAAAGCTACGCAATATTAAGCCGCGTTATGATCAACGCACGTTTCGCCCTGAAGACCGCGTGAATCAACTACAAACAGTTGTTGCACCTATCGGTTCAGAAGAGGAAAAAGTAGATGCCATTGGTATCAATCAAGAGGCTTGGTTTTCACTCGGAACGCTCACAGAAGGCATCGAAAAGACCTATTCTGTCAAAAAAACAGGCAATGGCGTCTATGCTTTTGTCATCGAAGGCAATGTAACTATCAACGGACAACCCCTCAGTAAACGCGATGCTTTGGGCATTTCAGATATCGAAATGCTGTCGATTAAGGCAGAAACCGATGCTGAAATTTTGTTAATGGACGTTCCAATGTCTCTCGACAACTGATTTTCGACAAAAGGGTTATCTTTGCGACTTTCTAAATCTACCAAAACAGAACCAACTTGCAAAGATTAATCGGTCACTATACAGGAGCCGAGCGCGGTACACTTGTCATCGCCCTCGCCGCCGTCCACGGCAATGAACCCGCAGGTATTCAAGCCTTGCAAACCCTTTTTACAAGGCTTGAAGATGAGCAGAAAAGCCCTGCGGGTTTATCGTTTAAAGGTCGCCTTGTCGGTTTGGTCGGCAATATTCAGGCTTATGAACGCCGTTTGCGGTTTGTTAAAAAAGACCTCAACCGGGTTATGTCCCTTGAAAACTTAAAAAAAGCGCGTTTGACCCCTCAGTATCGCCTCATTTATGAAGACTTAGAGCTTGTTGAACTCATCCAAACCATAAAAAACGAGATTGCGGCATATAAACCCACGCGTCTTGTCATCCTTGATCTCCATACAACGTCAGCCGATGGCGGCGTTTTTAGTATCGTCAGCGACGATATAGAAAGCCTAAATTTAGCTCAACAACTCCATGTGCCTGTTGTGTTAGGAATGGTTGGCAGCACGGGCGGAACGACATTGCATTATTTTACAAGCCTAAATATGGGTGTTCCAACCGTTTCTGTCGTTTTTGAAGCAGGGCAACATGAAGATGCGCAATCCGTGAAACGTACAATTGCTTGGCTTTACAATATATTACGTGCCATCAAAGCCATAGACCCGCATGACGTGGAAAGTCGTTATGATATGATTTTAAAAGATTATTCACGGTACTTACCAAAGGTCGTTGAGTTGTTTCATGTGCACACCCTTCAACCGAATGACCATTTTCAGATGCGTCCAGGGTATAAAAACTTTCAAGCTGTGAAAGCAGGAGAAATTCTTGCCGAAGACCAACATGGTGCCATAAGAGCAAAGGATGATGGACTTTTATTGATGCCATTGTATCAACGCAAAGGAACAGAGGGGTTTTTCCTCGTAAAAAATAAGACACTGCGTTTTTAAAGACTCAATACCGATGCCGATATTTTTTTAAAAGATAAAAACACCCCCTCAGTATTTTACGGCTGAAAGGGTGTTTTTTATCATTTTCCATGACATTTTTTATATTTTTTGCCACTTCCGCATGGGCAAGGGTCGTTTCGCCCAACTTTTGGTTCTTCTCGCTTGACGGGTAATTGTGGTGTCCAATCATAGTCGTCATCTTCAAAATCATCCTCAAAATCGTCGTCCTTCTTGTGCATTTTCTTAAAATTAGATAATGCTTGCGTTATCTTCTGCATTCTCAACTCCCGCATAAATTTCTGGAAAGGGTCATTTTCTTTGCGTTTCAGTTCTTCTAAGTCATACTCCTTGTCATTACTCTTTGCTCGTCTATCTTCATATTTTTTATTATACAATTCAAAAATATCATTGGGCAATGGACTGTTATCATAGGGATCGAATGGTTTTTCTAACTCAGCCAACACTTCTGTCAATTTACCATTATCAAAATTTGAAATCCACCCCTGAGCATACAACTGTTTAATTTCTTCTTTCAATTCTATACCTCTACAATTCATTATATCGTTAACCAAAATTGCTAAAAATGACGAATCAATCAGATTGTCATTCTCGGAGTTCTCCAAATGGTATTGAATAACCTCCCTGAACCACTCAATCGCTTCTGAACGTCGCTCAGGTTGTTTTATGGCAACTTGGGCGACAGCATCAACGGCTACTAATCGAAACCATTCATCTAAGTTTTCTTCAAGAACGAATGTTTTGAGCAAATTCAATTGTTTTTCACCCAAAAGATAAATGGGTTCATTGAAAAACTCTTCTAAATAATCAGAAAACCAAAACTCTCTAAAACCAGTGTCTTGACGAAAGATGTCTAAAATACAAGGCAAACTTTCGTAAGCTCTTAATTCAGTCAATAAATAAAGTGCATGAATCGTAAACGAATGTGTTTCGTCCTCCCAATTGTCTTGTCTATAAAAATAATCGAATCTAAGAACGGTGTCACATAAGACGTGTTCAAGGTCTTTTATCAGCGTTTGTCTCGGCAAAGAAAGGATAGATTTAATAACTTCGGGCGGTATATTATCAAGGCTATAAGTATATAACTGATTGATTTCTTGATGATTAAATATCGGATTGCCATCTGAATCTGACAAAAACTGCCCACTAATGGGTTTAGATATACTTTCAACTTCTCTATGATTGCGTGCTTTCATATTAGAAAACAATGTACCTTGGTTGAGCGTAATCTCTTTGCCTAAGGTCTTGACATCTTCATGATTTTTATCATAATCGAATAGGATACGAAGCAGTTCTTCTGCCTGCTCATTATTATCTCTTTTTATCTCAATATTTATGGCGAGTTTATAATAACCCATAAAAACAGATTCATGGATAATCTCATCTTTTGCCAAATTTCTAACATCAAAAGGCTCTTTCAGCACATCTGCAGCGCGATTATATTGCTTTTCAGAAAAATAATGTGCTGCGAGATTGGACAAAGCAAAGAAATAATCAGGGTGAAGCCTCAATGTTTCTTTTAAGTAATCAAGGGCTTTTTCATCTTGATCCGTCTTTAAATAAGCAAGATATAGATAGTTTTTTAAAGACAAAACATCAGGGTAGGTCAGCACCAAGCTCTCCAATTCATTGAGGATTTTAGGTGTAACGGTCTTATTAGATATGGCTTTGAATAACCGTTCAATCGTTGGCGACAGATGGTCGTGGTTGTGCTGTTTGACAGGCTCTTTTGTTATTTTTAAGCCGTATTTTTCGTAGAATTTTTTGTTGAATGTCATAGTCATGTATAGTTAAGCACCCCTCAGTATTACTTCAAAAAAAGTAAGACGACGGGTGAATGATTTAAGAGTCAATTTTAAAAAAGTTCAATCGTCCAAGTTCGCTCAAATCGCTCCCCATTTTCCAATTTATTTATACCTTCTTTTTCGGTTAAATCCTGTGTTGTATTAACTGAATCGGCAATACCACACCACGGCTCTAAGCAGACAAATGGTGCATCTTTAGCTGCCCAAATACCGAAATACGGAAAACCATCAAAAGTCATACGCAAGCCATGAGGGGTTTTATGGGATAGAATTGCCATGCTATTTGACTTTAAATGCTTCAAAACAACGGCATCTTCGTAAAATAATGATGGGTGTAAAAGTATTTTGTTTGTATTTTCTAAAAAAGGATTGGTTATTAATTCCAATAAGCCGTCTTTACTGAGGGGGTAGCGTCCGCTTGTTTCTATTTCATTTAATTCAAGAAAATAATCTGTATAATTTGTATTTTCTACCAAAGGCAAACGGAAGGCAGGATGACCGCCCACTGAAAAATACATGTTGCCATTCGTTGTGTTTTTAACATCATAAGAAACACTTAAAGCATTGTCTTTCAAGGCATAATGCAAACGAAATTCAAAAGAGAAAGGATAAACTTTTAGGCTTTCAGCATCAGAAACTAACAAAAAAGTAGCTGCATCAGCCGTTTGTTTTTCAACAACAAAAACCCTATCACGGGCAAAACCATGTCGAGGCAAATTGTAGTTTTTACCTTCATAACTATAAGAATTGTCCTTCAAAGTGCCGACAATTGGAAACAAAATAGGCGACTTTTTGCCCCAAAACGCCGCATCACCTTGCCAAAGGTATTCTAATTGAGTTTGTTTATGAACAATGCTGTCCAATTCCGCGCCTTTGAGTTGAATGGCAACACGTAGGTTTTCGTTTTCGATGATGATAGACATAAAAAAGTATTTTTGGTGAATGTAACATACCCCCTCAGTAAAAGAAGGCTCAAAGCTATTCCATCTTTTCAGAATCGTACTGTGCAAAAAGGATTTTACCAAAGTTTTTAGCTGTTTTAGCAGACTTTATATCGTTTTTGGCATCTTGCGTATCCGCAGAGGATTCGTCAATACGATGCAATACCCATGTCTTTTGTGCTGCATCGAATTGAAAAGTGATGTATCGAGTCCATCTTTCGCGGCTACCACCTGCTTCTTCGATGGTAAAAAAGCCATTTTTGATGGCAATGCCCGCCAATGGGTCACCCATCATGCCACCACAACCTTTGCAAGCGACGACTTTGTCGTTTCGAGCCGCCAAAGTATAAGTCCCTTTTGCATCTTGAGTCAACAACAACAACGGACGTGCCGACATATCATCGCCTTTTTTATTTTCTAAAACCACCACAATGTCCCCGATATTATCCTTATTCAAATCCCCTTTTTGGAACTTCAAAACTTCGTGATTCGGTAAGATAAAAGACTTTGCAAATTCTGGGAGTTGTGTGGAATCGCTTAATTTTGAATCAGTTACAACAGTTGTAACTGTCGGTATATCCGCTTTTTCTTGTTTCGGCTGATTGTTGGTTTTGTTGTCACTACAACTCATAGCGACCGTTAAAAGCATGAGGCTGATGTAGATTGTTTTTTTCATTTTTTCTGTTTCATTTTTGATTAAAATAAAGCCTAAAAATAACTTGTTGAAGGGAAATGATACGGTTTTTCGAGGTTAAAAATAAATTAATATCCCCCTCAGTATTTTACCTACAAAAAGCCTGTTATTAAATATTTTCATCAAACCCAGGGCGGACAAAGGCTCTTGCTTCAGGAAACTCTTTTTCACCTGCTTCAATAATTTTTTGAAGCAAAGCCATCATTTTCAAAGCAAAATCGGCTTCTGTTGGTTCAATTTGGGAAAAATCGTACC
The DNA here is from genome assembly GCA_043728625.1 of Saprospiraceae bacterium. Lineage (GTDB taxonomy): Bacteria > Bacteroidota > Bacteroidia > Chitinophagales > Saprospiraceae > JAAFJT01. The sequence goes on from JAYTMI010000277.1 coordinate 5,849, forward strand.
ATGCCATAAATGCGCGTTCAGCCCCAATGAGTGCAATCTTTGCCGAACCATCGCTGTCTTTTGGAAAAGTATCATTGTAGAAATCTATCTCGTCTTCGATTTTTCCTTCTACCGCACGCGTAAATTTGGCAATGATGAGATAAATATACCACATAATCGTGTGGAGCGGCTCCATCAATAACCGTTCTTTCTTTGTGAATAGCTTCTTTTCCTCTTTATTATCAACCATCTCAAAAAGCCTATTAATTTTCTCTATTTTCATCCATGGTTTCAATGCCTCTACATATTGCTTTGACAACTGAACAACAGCAACCCTATCTTTATCACGCTTCACTTCATTATCTTCTTTATCAAAAATCTGCCTTTCTGCTTCAAGTGGTGCGACTAAAGGCTGAGCGATTCGTGGCGATTGGGTTTCAAACCATTCCTGAACAGTTTTTAATTTTTCAGAATCATCTTGCCACAAACCGAGTTGAACAACATTCGGTAAATCATCTTTATAATGAGCTGAAAAACAACTCACCGCACAACGGTCAGAAAAAGCACATCTTTCGCACCAAGCATCGCAATAATTATGTATAAAAGGGATATTATTCGGTTGATTGACGCTGTCTAAAAAGTGTTCTTCGTCGGTCTTTTCTAAATCGGAAGAATAAATTTCTAAACAACTGCAATAGGCTTCACCAAAAGGACATTCGCTGGGGTCGTAATGACAAAACTCTAAATGCCATTCGCCAAAAGGCATAATGGGCGCATACTTTTCAAGCGCACCTACTAACGTCGAGTACGCCATACGGGACGGCAAATTACTGGGATAGTCAGCAAATAAATTGTAATGTTTGAGTAAATCCACCAAGGCAGTCACCAATAATGTGGCTTCATCTTCTGACCAATAATCGGCAGACGGGAATTGTTCGGGTTGCAAACCCATGATTTCACGAATATTACGTGATTTGGGTGGTTCAATAGGTGTTTTAGGTTCGTCTTTTTCAGACGCATCTTCCATATTTTCCTCAAAAAAATGGTCTAATTCAAAAGGCAAAATTTCATCGCCCCCAACAGGGCGAATAGCAGGGCGATTGTTTTTAGCTTCGGCAATGTCTGACAACAAGACGTGTAGGTATTTCTTCATAGTCGTTTGGTTTAAGTTTTTAGAAAAGTATTGTTTACGTTACCCCCCCTCAGTAATTAGCCCAAAAGTAAATTTTAAATATGGATGGCTTCGTGAAATTGGTTAAAACTTTGGCATTTTTCCCGCTTTAAAAGACTTTCAAAATCAGCA
>JAYTMI010000278.1:0-2300 GCA_043728625.1 Saprospiraceae bacterium
AATGCGCCCCTTGATATTGACCTTGTTTCCGGTTGCGATTGTACGGATTTGGATTGGACACGTTCAACGGTTCAACCGGGCGAAAAGGGTTTTGTGAAAGCGACTTTCAAGAGCGACAAAGCCGAGCCAGAAGACCACAAAACGCAATTGAAAAAGTATGTCACCATCGTTTTGAAGCAAATTCACCCTAAAAGTGGGGGTCCAATCAATGATGAAGTGATTTTCAACGTGTTTATTGTTGATTAAATTGTTGTAAAAGATATGTTGACGAGGCTGTTTCAAAAGGTCTTTCAAGTTTTTTGTCCCGAATATTATTCTTTTTGAAGGCGTTTATGTTCGGGGAACTTCAAAAGTTCCCCGAACATGAAGTCCGAATCGAAACAATATTCTGAATAGAAAAAGAGCCGTTACCTTTTGAGGCAGCCTCGTCAATATCAGTTATCCACATCCCTTTGTTAACTTTAAGTCACCTTTTCTCACACCATTCCCAAATTTTAGACTTACCTTTGCGGCATCTTCCAATATAGTTTCAATAATTATCGGACATCTCAATGAGTGAACAAATCAAACACGAATGTGGCATCGCGCTCGTTCGGCTTTTGAAACCGTTAGAGTTCTACCATGAAAAATATGGTTCAGCTTTCTACGGCTTGAATAAACTTCACCTCTTGATGCAAAAACAGCGCAACCGTGGACAAGACGGCGCAGGCATCGCAACCATTAAACTCGACCCAACGCCCGGCACACGCTACCTTAGCCGCAAACGTTCGAATACGCAAACACAACACATAAAAGACGTATTTGAGCAAGTGTTTTGGCATTTCAAAGACCTGACAGAAGAACAAATCAACGATGCAGCTTTCTTAAAAGAGCATTATCCATATATGGGTGAGGTGATGATGGGGCATCTGCGGTATGGCACGCACAGCGGCAATACAATTGAGCAAGTGCATCCATTTTTGCGCCCAAACAACTGGATTTGTCGAAATTTGTTGCTCGCGGGCAATTTCAATATGACAAATGTTGATGAATTGTTCGAGTTTTTGGTTGAAGAATTGGGGCAACACCCTAAGGAAAAGTCGGATACGGTGATGGTTATGGAAAAAATGGGTCATTTCCTTGATGACGAGGTACAACATTGGTTCAATTACTTTAAACGCGACAATTACTCGAATAAGGAATTGACAAACCTCATTGCCGAGCATCTCGATGTGCAACGCATCTTGAAACGTGCGGCAAAAGGCTTAGATGGTGGCTATGTTTTGATGGGGATGTTGGGTCATGGTGATTCGTTTGTGATGCGCGACCCGAACGGTATTCGTCCTGCGTTTTATTATCAAGACGACGAGGTGGTTGTTGTAGCATCGGAACGTCCTGCGATCCAGTCCGTTTTTAATGTCAATTATCAGATGATACAAGAGCTAAAACCGGCTCATGCTTTAGTAATTAAGAAAAACGGCACTGTTACTGAAAAACCTTTTACACAGGAACGGGAGCGTTTGGCTTGCTCTTTTGAACGCATCTATTTTTCACGTGGCACTGACCGTGATATTTATTTAGAAAGAAAACAGTTGGGCGAACAGTTGGCTGAAACCGTTGCAAAAGCGGTCAATTATGATTTTGACAACACTGTTTTTTCGTTCATTCCGAATACCGCCGAAGTCGCTTTTATGGGTATGACAGAAGGTTTGGCGAAAATACAAAGCCGTCTTAAATCCCAGAAAATCAACGATTTACATATTAACGGTGAATTTTCTGTTGAAAAAATGGACGATATACTGAGGGGTACTTTACGTGTCGAAAAATTAGCCGTTAAGGACGATAAAGCCCGTACTTTTATCACACAAGACAACAGCCGCGACGATATGGTAGCGCATATTTATGATGTAACGTATGGTATTATTAAAAACAATGTGGACACTTTGGTTTTGGTTGATGACTCGATTGTGCGTGGTACGACTTTGAAAAACTCAGTTATCAAAATTGCGGCGCGTTTGAATCCGAAAAAAATCATCATCGTTTCTTCCGCACCGCAGATACGTTTCCCTGATTGTTATGGCATTGATATGTCAAAAATGGGTGATTTTGTCGCTTTTCAAGCCCTTATTCGGCTTTTGAATGAACGTGGTCTGGAGGAAAAGTTAGAAATCGTTTATGAAAAATGTAAGGCGCAGGAGCATTTGCCAAAGGAACAAATCAAAAATTATGTTCAAGAACTGTATGACCTTTTTGACTATGAAGACGTGAGTGCGAAAATCGCTGAAATCGTGACGTTGCCAGAAATTATTCCAGAAGTAGCG
>JAYTMI010000279.1:0-4373 GCA_043728625.1 Saprospiraceae bacterium
CAAAAACAATAAAGTTCTAACAACCCAAAGGTTGACTAAGAAATAATAATAATGGTGTAAATTTATTCTTGGAGATAAAAAATCCTCGCTTGGCTAACAGGCGAGGATTTTTTTATGTCAAAATTGAACATGGCAAACGGTGAACTCATATTAAATTTCTACCTTTGGGCAAAATTTTAGAACTGATTCAAAAACGCACTTGAGGACTAACATTGAAAAGGCACATCCAATACAAAGCATTTTTCCTGATTTTATTTATCAGTTACACCACTTATGCAAATGCACAAGAGGGTTCTCCACAGCCCCTTGAAACGACAAAGTCCACTAAGCCGACCATAAATCCACCTAAACAGCAACCCATTACAACGCCAAATACTTCTCGTACAACCGTTACGAATCCACCACAAACGGCTGAGACCATTGTTGTACCGACACAACCCATACCTCAAAGGCGGCGACGCAAACCGACTCTTCAAGACTCCATGCGTTTAGCGGCGATACGTGAAGATTCATTGGCTCGAGCAAAACAAAGTATAACGAATAATAATTCTGCATTTAATATCAATCCAACAAGTGCGCCGACAGTACCATTGTCATCGAGTACAGATTCAACGGCTAAACCATCTGTTGGCATGTCTAATACGGAAGTACCCATACTAATAAACTCAAATAATCCCTTCGAAATACTGAGGGGGGACGTTGCGTCCATAGATACGAGTGCAAACAAAACAAAAACGATATTAGAGCAATCCGCACCGAGTCTTTTGAACAGAGAGGCATATAGTAAGAATTTTCTGTTTTGGGTTTTTCTGATAACGCTTTCTCTTATGGCATTAGTTGTAGCAAATGCCCGTTCGTCGGTGCGCAATGCCTATCAAGCATTGTTGAGTAATAATGCTTTACGGCAAATTTATCGGCTACAAGCGGGTTGGGGTAATGTGGCACAATTGGCACTATATGGTTTGTTTTTACTGAATGCTTCGATTTTTGCGTTTCTGATGGTTTATCGGTTTGTTGGTCAACCATCTACGAATCAGTTCTGGACTTTTTTATATTGTGTCACAGGTGTAAGTCTGGCCTTTTCAATAAAACACAGTGTTTTGTACATCGTTTCATCGGTTTTTCCGATAACGAAAGAAATAAAATTGTACAATTTTATCATCATTACATCAGGCATACTCTTGGGTTTGATACTGTTACCATTAAATATTTTTATTGCTTATTCGCCCGAAATACTGGGTAATTTGTTGACATATACAGCGTTTGGCGCAATAGGTATTGTGTATTTGGTACGGTCATTGCGTAGCTTAAGCGTAGCAAGTCCATTTTTAGCTACCGACCAATTCCATTTTTTGGTTTATCTTTGCGTTGTCGAAATAGCTCCATTATTTATTTTGGCAAAATTATTAATATCTAAATCGCCTATTTAAAGGGTATCAATAAGGTAATAACACATTTTTAACGGAAAACAAAATTGATAGAAACATTACATAATAACAATTCTCAAGGCATGACAGTTACTGCAACTGCTGAAAACGAAAGTTATAAACGCGTCAAAAGCATTCTCGTTACACAGCCTACGCCATTAGTAAAATCACCATACTTTGACTTAGAGCAAAAGTATGGTATCACCGTTGATTTCCGCGAATTTACGCACGTTGAAGCCATTGACATAAAGGAAGTGCGCCGTCAACGGGTCAATCCTGCTGAATTTTCAGCGGTTATTTTAACTTCAAAAAATGCGGTTGATTTCTTTTTTAAATGTTGTAAAGAAATGCGCATCACGATGTCAGAAAATACAAAGTATTTTTGTTTGACAGAAATGATTGCTAATTATCTTCAAAAATTTATCGTTTATCGCAAGCGAAAAGTTTTTATGGGCAATCGCTCGATTGATGATTTGAAAAATTACCTTGTCAAACACCGTGAAAAAGAAACCTTCCTTTTACCTTGTTCAAATGATGCATCAAAACAAGTGAGTAAGTACTTGACGGATTTAAAAATCAAGTATCAAGAGGTTATCATGTACGAAACATTGAGTACTGATTTGAGTGATTTGAGTGATGTAAAATACGATATTTTGGTTTTTTTCACACCTCAAGCGATTAACTCATTGTACGAAAACTTTCCAGATTTTTCGCAAGGCGATACGCGCATTGCGGTCAGTGGCAATCGAACAGCCGCAGCTGTGAAAGAGCATGGTTTGAAAATAAATATTCTACCAGATAAGGAAGCACCTTCAATGACGACGGCTTTAGAAGAGTATATTAAAATTGCGAATAAAGACTAAAATATTGATTTTAAATATTTTAGAATTAAAAAAGCCGAACAAGACGTATGTTTTGTTCGGCTTTTTATTTTGTCAAATCGAACTACAAAAAAAGTCCCGCACCAACAAGGGTACGAGACTTCATCAAAAAACCGATCTAAAACTCAAAACGATATTCTTAATTTGATTTTAGGATGTCAAGAACAGACGAATCGTCTTTGTACTTAAAATCTCTAAATCATTACATAATAATCATCTTCTTTGTCGCCGAGTGCGTAGGTGTGTCGAGGCGATAGAATAAGATGCCAGAAGCTTTGATGTCCTCTTTTGATATAGGGATTTCGTTATAGCCTTTGTCAAATTTCTGTTCTATGGTCTTCACAATACGCCCTGCGGCATCGTAAATAGTCAATTTTGCATTTGACTCTGTTGGTAAATGAAACGAAATCTTTGTTTGATAATCAAACGGATTCGGTTCATTTTGATGGAGTGCGAAAGTACCCCCCTCAGTATAATTGCCTTTGAAAACAAGTTTCACGTCCATTATTTCACCATCTTTGTTGTATGCTTCGGCTTCAGTAAGGTTTGAACCGATGGTAAATACATCACTCAACCTAAGGTTTTGTTTGGCGCGAAGGACAACAGTAAATATGTTATCTGTTTTGCCTTCAAAACGTCCGTTCCAACTTGTTGTCAAAGCCGTTTTGAAACGCCCGAAATTATTTTCAGTCATGTCTGGAAAATGACCGCTTTCAATCTTTACAATTTCGACCCCCTCAGTATGATTGAGCGTAAATTGAAAGGCTTGGGCATTGAAATCATCACTCTTAAATGTCACCCTATATTCTTTACCTATTTCCATAGCCACATCGTCAGTATTGAATATCAATGTTTTAAGTGCGCCACGAACTGTCGTTGCACTTGAAGAACCTGTCCACGCATTGCTGCTGACATCGCCTACTTTTAGTCCGATAAAATCTGCCTGAGCCACCAACTCCATATTGGTAAAGTTGACAACTTCTGGAAAATCTTCAGCCAAAGGATTTGTCGGATTATTAAATTGGTACTGTTTATCAATAAACCGCCATGAAGGCGTTCCATTCGGAAACGTTGTCTGCAATCGCAATATCATGCGTCGTGTGTGTAATAAATCTAATGCCGACACCTCGCCATCACGGTTCACATCTGCTGCTATGATTTTATAAGGTGACTTGAGTGATTCAATACCTAGAATATGTCGGGACATTAATGCGATGTCAAAAGTCGTCACGCCATTGAGTGGCAAATCGTCTCTGTTCGCACGGACAGCATAATTATTCCCTTGTATCAAGTTATTAATGTTGTAAATACCCGATGCCGTTGTTAAAGCTGTACCAGCGTTTGCATTATTCATGCTTACAGATAAATTAACACCCGCAATATTGTCTTGATTTTCAGTCTTTATAGCCCCATAGATACCTGCTAAAGTGGGATTGCGACAGACATTCATATTGTCTTGAACCTTAACTTTTGCCAAACAGTAGTCGGCGTTGCCTGCTGCGTCCATCGTCCAAACCCTTACAGGAATAGCAAGCCCTGACTCAGCACATGTGAGCGTGACAGAAGAACTCAATACTGAGGGGTAGCTGCCGTTGCTCGCCACGTCTTTTTCGACGACCAATCGCTGTTGTAAATAATTAGTCGGTGTACAATTGTCCATTAGCTGCGAAGCCAGCAAGTCTGTTGCCCATACTTGGATAGAACCGCCGCCTGTCGCATCTCGCATAAGTTCTGCATTGACATCTTTACAAATGATAGCGGGCTTTTTAGCATCCACGACTTTTACCTTTTGTTGGCAATAAGTTCGATTACCACATCTGTCTTCGACTGACCAAACAACGCGGTAGTTTCGATTGTAGTCAAAAGGTTCAAAAAGTGTATTACCGACACCTGTTTTGAGCACTTGATTCGTCGCACTGTCAACTATTGTCCAGTTAAAAACCAAATAATCGCTACTTGTCGTTTGTCCAGCAGCACATTGGTCGCTTGCCGTAACAGTCAATTTTATGTCGTCTTTACATCCTAAAGTCGCATAACTTTTAATAATCGTATCCGATGGGCAATA
>JAYTMI010000280.1:0-1974 GCA_043728625.1 Saprospiraceae bacterium
GACGGGTTTTGCACACCTTTTTGAACATTTGATGTTTGGTGGCTCTAAAAATGCGATTGATTTTGACGACCCGATTCAGCGAGCCGGTGGCGACAATAATGCATTTACGAACAGCGACATGACGAATTTTTATGCAACCGTCCCCGCCGAAAATCTCGAAACATTATTGTGGCTCGAAAGCGACCGTATGTTGGCTTTGCGCATCAACAAACGCTCGCTCAATGTGCAACGCAAAATTGTTGTTGAGGAATTTAAAGAAACAACACTCAATGAACCTTATGGCGACGTGTGGCACATCATCGGGGATATGGTTTACAAAAAACACCCTTATCGCTGGCCTGTCATTGGGCTTGTGCCGCAACACATCGAGGATGCAACGGTGGAAAATGTAAAGGACTTTTTCACGGCGTTTTATGCGCCAAACAATGCGATTTTAACGGTCGCTGGTAATTTTTCAAAAATTGATGGGAATACTGAGGGGGTCAAAAAATTAGTTGAAAAATGGTTTTTGTCCGTTCCAGCGAGTGATGTACCCAAGCGGAATCTGCCACAAGAGCCACCTCAAACTGCCGAAATCAGACGCACCGTTGAAGCCAATGTGCCGCTTGATGCCCTGTATATGATGTTCCGTGTACCTGAAAGAATACATCCTGATTATTACGCATTGGATTTATTGACTGATGTTTTAGCCAGTGGTTCATCGTCTCGTTTTTTTCGTAAGTTATTGAAAGAGAAGCGTTTATGCTCTGAAATTGATTGCTCCCTATCAGGCAATCTTGATCCTGGGATGGTCATCATAGATGGTAAACCTACTGAGGGGGTCACTTTGGAACAATTGGAAGATGCGATTTGGGCAGAATTGGAATTGATAAAAAATGAACTCGTGGGCGAAGAAGAACTTCAAAAGCTGAAAAACAGGGTGGAAAGTCAACAAGCATTTGGCGATGTCGGTGCTTTGAACAAAGCCATGAATTTGACTTTTTATGAACTCATCGGCGATTCAGACTTGATCAATACCGAAATCGATCATTATCAAAAGGTGCAAGTCGCTGATATTCAACGTGTTGCAAACGATATTTTCAGAAAAGAAAACGCTTCTGTTTTGTATTATAAAGCAAAAAAATAACAATGGCAAACTGGCATTTAAAAGGTAAACGCGCCTTGATAACAGGCGCAACAAAAGGCATAGGACGTGCCATTGCAGAAGAATTTTTGAGCTTAGGCGCAGAGATTTTGATTGTTGCACGCAACGAAAAAGAGGTCAATGATGCCGTTGCCGAATGGCAAAAACAAGGACATAAAGCCTTTGGTTGCATCGCAGATGTTGCCAAAGGCGAAGACCGTCAGAAGGTCATGGCAACAGTAAAAGACGTATTTGGCGACCGATTGGATATTTTAGTTAATAATGTTGGTACAAATATTCGGAAACAACTCGTTGATTATCAAGAAGATGAATATCGTCATATTTTTGAAGTTAACTTATTCAGCGTTGTTGAAATGTGCCGTTTGTGCCACCCTTTTTTGAAAAATGGTGTAGGTGCAAATGTCGTGAATGTCGCTTCCGTTGCGGGTTTCATTGACGTACTATCAGGACCACCTTATGGCATGACGAAGGCAGCAGAAATTCAACTCACACGCCACCTTGCTGTCGAATGGGCTTCGGCAGGTATTCGAGTCAATGCTGTTTCACCGTGGTACACTGCTACGCCGTTGACCGTTCCTGTCTTGACAAATCCCGAACGTTTGGAACAAATCATAAAAAGGACACCCCTCAGTAGAGTGGCTGAACCCGAAGAAATGGCTTCGGTTGTCGCCTTTTTAGCGATGGATAAAGCGTCTTATATTACAGGACAGAATATTTCTGTTGATGGTGGGATGTCGGTGAAGGGATTATAGTTTAGGCAGGTGGGCTTAGGTATAGTAAACGGAAATTGAATAGGTTTTTTATTTTTTTTTGCAAAAAAAAATAAAAAA
>JAYTMI010000281.1:0-1980 GCA_043728625.1 Saprospiraceae bacterium
AACATTTGCATTCACTTTGAAAGTAATACCAGACTCTTCCATCACTTTTTGTCGGCGGTCAATGACCCATTTTTCCATCTTGAAATCAGGAATACCGTACCGCAACAAACCACCGATGCGTGTATTGCGTTCAAACACTGTTGCCCAATGTCCCGCCTTGTTTAGTTGTGCAGCAGCTGCCATACCAGCAGGTCCACCGCCGATAACAGCCACTTTTTTACCCGTTCTTACTGAGGGGGGGGCTGCATGGACAAGACCATTCGCAAAGGCGTGTTCGATGATGGATTTTTCGATGTGTTCAATAGCGACAGGTGGTTGATTGATGCCCAAAACGCAAGCTGATTCGCAAGGAGCGGGGCAAATACGACCTGTAAATTCAGGAAAATTGTTCGTACTACTCAATATTTCGTAAGCCTCTGACCAATTTTTGCGATAGACAGCATCATTAAATTCAGGAATAATATTGCCTAATGGGCAACCATTATGGCAAAAAGGCACACCGCAGTCCATGCAACGTGCCGCTTGTTCATTCGTTTTTTCTTCTGCAAAAGGTTGATATAACTCTTTATAATCTTGTTTACGCGCTTCTACAGGTCGTGTTTTTGGCAATTCACGTGTGAATTTCAAAAAGCCTTTCGGATCTCCCATTTATTTGATAATTGAATTGGTTTAAAATATAAACTAACCAAAGGGCGAAGTTACGTTATTTTTCAGAAATGGTAAGGATATGAGCTTATCAGTCTTAGAATCTCAAACGTAAATAACTGTTTGTTTTTAAAAAACAAAATTTAATATTAAATTGCTTAGGTTATTTGTATTTTTATTCTGTTTTTTTTTAAAGAATAAAATAGAGCATTCATTTTAAAATCTATATAAAAAAACTCTTCCATGCACAAGTATGGAACAGCTATAATACAAAAAAGCATGAAAATTTTTACTAAGTAATTTTCTATAAATGACGATGCACAGCGGTTTTTACAAGCATGGGTTGCATTAAAGCCACGTCTAACTTGCGAATATATATCAATGGCTTCGTTATCTTATAGCTGAGTCCTTCCTTCCCGATAATCTCGGGATTTCGTACCGCAACAGTATTTTCAATAGAAATAACCGTTTCGGCATGAACACAACTCGATTCAAAGCATTGATGCTCGACGATGTCTATTTTTACAGCCGCATCGAGTTTAAAACGGTCAATCACCCATTGCCGAATCGCTTTTTTTATCTCTATATTCTCTGGATCGAGTGGATTTGTAAATGTGGCCATATCGTTATTGGTTGATTGGTTACTGGGGATTGGTTGATTGGGGATTGGTTGATTGGGGATTGGGAAATTGGTTATTGGCTTATACGAATAACCAATCCCCAATAACCAATCCCCAATAACTACAACGGGATAATCTCAACGATTTCAAGCCCATAACCGATTAAACCAACGCGTCGTCTTTGCGACCGTGTGATTAATCGAATTTTAGAAACGCCCAAATCGTTTAATATTTGTGCTCCAACACCGTAGTCACGCGCATCTATCGCAAATTTAGGCGACTCTTGGCGCTCTTGTTGTGCCTTGAATGCCTTTAAACGTTGCAACATAGAATGACCTTTTTCGGCTTGTTGGATATATAAAAAAACGCCTTTTTCTTCCTTTGCAATGATATCAAAGGCTCTGTGTAATATTGATTCAGTGTTATCAAACAGGCTACCCAAAATATCATTCGGTTCTGTTGAACTTTGCACACGCACAGCCACGTGTTCATTGGGTTTCCAATCGCCTTTTTTTATGGCTAAATGAATATCACCAGAAGTCAGCTGTTTGTAAGCAAAAATCTCTAATTCACCGTATTTTGAAGGCAAGATGACGCTCATTTCACGCTTAATGAGGCTTTCTGTTTGCATACGATAGGCGACTAAATCGTCAATTGAAACGATTTTCATATCAAATCTTTCAGCTATTTTAAGCAATTGCGGCAAACGTGCCAT
>JAYTMI010000282.1:0-2274 GCA_043728625.1 Saprospiraceae bacterium
GGGTGAATAACCATGTGCGGAATGCCTGTTTTAGGCAAATTATTGGTGAAGCGTTTAAAGCTTTTTCCCTCATCAATAGAGATAAAAAGACCGAATTCAGTACCGAGAAATAAGAGTTCTTTGTTTTTAAAATCCTCCCGTATGCATAATGCATAGGCATCTACCCCCTCAGTATTGAGCGGTGTCCAAGTCTTTCCTAAGTCGGTTGTCTTAAAAATATAGGGTTTTTTATCGCCGCTGCGGTGTCCATCAATAGTAACATAACAAACGTTTTTACAGGTTGAACGAAAGAAAGAAAAACAAATGATAAAAGAATAAATTTTTAGAGAATATAGGAAAAAGAAAGATAAAATTCAATATTTGAGCAAAAAAGAAGATGCATAATATTGAATTGTTTACCGAGACGCTCAAATCAATCACTGATTTTCGTAAGCCACAGGGTCAACGCTATAAATTACATAACTTGTTGACAATCATGGTCTTAGCCATGCTGTCAGGTTGTGATGATTTTGAATCAATGGCACTCTACTGTAAAAAGAAAGCCACCTTTTTAAGAGAACGAGGTCTGTTAGATGAAAAGAATTTCCCCTCGCATGACTTATTTAGGTGGATAATGTTGCATTTAGATAAAGCCGCCTTTAGTAAAATACTGTGTGCCTGGTTAGACAGTTTTGAAAATCATCTATCGGCGGACGAGTCAATTAAATCACTTAAAGAAAAACGGCTCATTCATATAGATGGCAAAGTCCTTCGCGCCACTCGTACATCAGAACATTCTCGCACAGGATTATTGGTGTTGAATGCTTATTGTAGTAATACGCATGTAACGATAGGTGAAATGTTAGTTGAAAAGAAAAGCTGCGAAAAAACGGCTATTCCCTTAATTATTAACACTTTAGATTTAAAAAATGATATTGTGACCATAGATGCAGCAGGAACAATGACTCATGTAGCGGCGGCGATTGTAGATAAAAAAGGTGACTATATACTCGCATTAAAAAAGAATAATAAACTCTTTTATAATGAAGTTCAGAGTTTTTTTCACCACTTCGAGGGCACAACTCTCATTAAAGACATAGCGCAAAGTATTGATAAACAAGGACTTAGGATGGATACGCGCACTTGTTCTATTATTACAGATTTGCAATACTTTCCTGATGCACAGGCATGGAAAAACCTTAAAACTTTAGTATTGATAAAAAGTCAAAGAACTCTAAATGGTAAAACGACAATCGAAGAACGGTTTTATTTATCCTCTCTTCGATATGATGCAGCCGCACTGTTGGATGCTATTCGGCGACATTGGTCGATTGAAAATAATTTACATTGGAGCTTAGATGTGGCTTTCAACGAAGACAAACTAAGACTCAAAGAAAAGAATGCTGCTCTTTGTATGGCTGTGTTAAGACGATTTGCTTTAGCACTTATAAAAAAATCGGATTCTAAAGAAAGTATCAAGGCTCAAAGATTAGCTATGGCTTGGAACGATCAAGACCTTATCAATCTATTGAATATCAATAGTTTAAACTTTAGTTAATTTTTCTTTCGTTCAACCTGACGTTTTTATCAAAATGACCTGGCTCAATGTGGCTAATCCAAAGCCCTTTTGGCACATTGATATTAGCGGTTACGTTTGCCCATGCCTTGCCACCATCGGTTGAAACTTGAACATTGCCATCGTCTGTACCAACCCATATTAATTTTTCATCTTTAGGCGATTCAGCAATGGTAATAATGGTTGTATTGGTTTCCGCACCTGACCAATCCGGGCTTAATCCGCCTGATTTTTTATCTTGCCGCTTAGGGTCGTTAGTAGTCAAATCATTAGAAATTTTTGACCATGAATCGCCCATATTTTCAGTCATAAAAAGGAATTGCGCACCGAAATACATCCGATTCGGATTGTTCGGGCTGATGGCAATGGGCGCATTCCAATTCCAACGAAATTCAGGTTCGCCGATTTTAGGCATCGGCTTAATATCTTTTTGAGTCCCTAATTTTTTGTTATAACGAGTCAAATCACCCCCTTGAGATTCTGAAAAAACGACATCTTTATCGACAGGATGGCGAAAAACATAGAAGCCATCTCCTCCGCTCGAATTGTTCCAATCATGGCTTTTCACGCCACCGCCTTGCTCATTCGGCGCATACCATGAGCCATTGTCCTGCAAACCACCATACACATTATAAGGCTCGTCATTGTCCACACTCACGTGATAAAATTGAGATAGAGGCAAATCCAAGCAATGTTTCCATAAATAACCACCGTCTTGA
>JAYTMI010000283.1:0-9749 GCA_043728625.1 Saprospiraceae bacterium
CAAAAATGCGATAATCAGAAAAAATCAAATTTTGATCATTTAGTTGTTCAAAGGTGGATGAGGAGTATTGGTAAGCAAGGTCGGGTAGCATATCAGAAGCGGGTATCATGCGCGTCTTGCTATCTGGCGAAATAAGGATGCAGAATTCAGGCTGCGTATCCGCACCATTTACATTATAATAATTGATAGCACGTTTAGACGTTTTGCAGGAACGCACAAAAGTAATTTCTCTATTTTTGTTTTCGATATTTTGTAAAATTACACCTGTCGTGTCTATTTCAAGAATATTATACCCATTTTGACCACTCACGATGCCCCAAACCGTCATTTGAGCCGATACAAAATTAAGTGAGAACGTACTCGCTGTGTCTAATTGGGGTGATTGGAAAACGACAGAACGATAACCACTCTTTGGATTAAACGTTATAAATCCATTATGCCTCGCCCAATATAATGTGCCATCTTTTGTCAAAAAAGGCTTACCTACTTTATCTTTAAAACCCCCAGGAATTTTGTCACCATATTTTTCAGAGAAAGAAAAGACTTTATTACTGAGGGGGTCAATCAAGTCTATCGCACCGACTGATTGCGGATAAAAAACCCAAATCAGTCCATAAGCATCTTCAAATATCTTTTCGATTTGGTCTGAGTGTAGCCCATCTTCTCGTCCGAAAACCTGAAACGAGTAGCCATCAAAACGGTTTAAGCCCGAAGCCGTAGCGATCCAAATAAAGCCACGTTTATCTTCCAAAATATCATTGACTTGACGGTGCGACAAGCCATCTTTTAGGTCATAAAGATGCGATTCGGGAATGTACGTTTGTCCCTTTGTGATAGATGATATACAGATAAAAAATAAGAAAAGAATGGTTCGTTTTGTTTTGTTTCTCATTCTGTTATTGTTGTCAGATTAGCCATTATTAAAACTTGCGTGATTGAGTTTTAGGCATAAGGTCGTTTTTGGTTAGTAATAGCTTTGATTTATCAATCCGACAAATCTAACAAGTTTGGGCGGCATTTTTTAGTAAAGTATGTTGTTTGTTTTATTACCGATGAAAAATACTGAGGGGGTTACCAATCACTTACTAACAAATTCCTTGCTGCTTTGATACCACAGTTTTGATACTTATGATACGCTTGGGCGGCTTGTTCTCTTATATCTTTTTTGTTTTTTCCTACTATCCAACCATCTATCGCTGCTACAAGCGTATAGGCTTCGGGTGCCATAAGACCCGTTGTCCAAACTAAAGGTTCTGCTCCAGTTTGTTTCAAATAAGGAGCAAAATAACTTTGGCTGATACAAGCCAAAATGATTGCCTCCCGTTTTTGAGTATTTTGAGGCGTGAAATTTTCATCAATTCTGAATTCCATCAGCCCATCATGTCCTATATATCCTAATAAATCTGATTTTCCACCGCAAGCAATTGAATCTTTATCCAAAAGAAAAAAGTTATTGAAACGACCCGAACAGCTTTGTAAAAAATCAACCGTACAAAGTTTAATGAATTCACCATCATAAGCGTCTGCAACAAGTAAAAGGTCTTTTGTTTTATGCTTGAAGATACATCTTTCTAAAACTTTTTCTCTTGGATTAGGTATGGACTGCAATAGTTTCCAATCTTTATGCTGTTTTATAAAGGTCTTTGTGCCCAAATCACAACCCCAATATAAATTGTTTTCAGGGTCTTTACCATTGCCAATTTTAGGTGGTACTTTGTCTATTCCTTGATGTTTATTATCGCAAAGTGCTACGAATACATGAATGATTTTGAAATTGGAGCTTTTGGTAATGTCAGGTTCGTAAACAGATATTTTGTTTTCTGTTTCAATCACTTTTTGATTCGTTGTCGGTTGATTGCACGACAAAAGTGAGAGGCATATTATCCATTTAGTGATACTCATTTTTAAAACTTATTTTTTTTCACAGCCTTGATAATCAACCGATTAGATGTTTGTTCATCAAACGGATTGAGTTCGTAATCACCATATTTCTCAACGATTTTTAAATGCGCTTTTTCAAATATTGTTTCAAAGTCTTGTAATGAAAACAACCGAACTTTTTCTTGAAAATGGTAGTGCTTTTTTACTGAATTTTCTTCTGCTTCAAAAGAAATCGTCTTGTAAATATGCCCGTTTTCAATATGCTTTTCAATATAAAAAACGATGTCACCAGCCGTTTCTGTATAGCTCGGTTTCATCGTGTTTCGCACCCAAGTAGCGTTGAAATAATCGAGTATAAACGTGCCATCGTCCTTCAAACCGTCGTGAACACATTTTAAAGCTGTGACATTGTCCTCGTCTTTATCGAAATAACCAAAGCTCGTAAAAATATTGAAAATGTAATCGAAGTAATTGATTCTGAAAGGCTTACGCATATCGTGTTCAAAAAAACTAAGGTTGTCGGACTCAAATTGACGGGCATATCGGATGCTGTTTTCAGATAAATCTGTACCCGTCACGTCAAAACCTTTGGAAGCCATGTAGCGGCTGTGTCGTCCTTTACCACATGCTAAATCCAGAATTTTATAATAACTTGTCGGATGCAGTGTCGCATACTGAGGGGTCAGTTTTTTGAATAAATTGTCAATAAAATCCTTAGCACTTTGCTCATTGTGATTCTGATAAAGAATGTGATAATAAGGTGAATCAAACCAATCGGCGAACCATTCGCTTTTACCGCTCATACTTTTTAGTTGTTGGTTATTAGTTATTGGGGATTGGGGATTGGTTACTGGTTATTGAGGATTGGTAGTAACCAGTAACCAATCCCCAATATCCAATCCCCAATATCCAACTATGGGAAAATACCCAATTGTGCATAATCACTACCCACTTTTTTGATGGCAACGACAAACGCAGCTGTTCTCAAATCCTCGATGCGCGGGTCAGCGAGCCATTGATCGCGTATGGTGTGATAGGCAGTAATCATCGTTTCTTCCAGACCTGAACGGACGAGGTCTATCTCGTCTGGACCTTTTGTTAACATCGCTCTATCACGGTCGCTGACAGGTGAATCGGTGTATTTTTGAATGGCATTGACAATATTATCGTAAGCATTATGCTCAAAACGCTTCGTCAAACGTCCAAAACGAACGTGAGACAAGTTCTTCAACCACTCAAAATACGAAACTGTTACACCACCCGCATTGATGTACATATCTGGTAAAATCCATACTCCTTTTTCAAATAGATAAGTACTGGCTTCTGCCGAAACGGGACCATTGGCGGCTTCTGCAATGATTTTCGCCTTGATTTTCTCGACATTGTCCATCGTAATTTGATTTTCAAGTGCCGCTGGAATCAAAATATCACAATCCAATTCCAAAGCATCCATACGTGTCGCAAGCGTTTGTGCACCTGGGAAAGTCATAATCGTTCCATTTTCTTTGCGGTGTGCAACGAGAGCATCAATATCAAATCCATCGGGATTATATATAGAACCTTCATATTCTGCAATGCCAATGATTTTTGAACCGCCTTCCAATTGGCAAATCCGCGCAGTGTGAAAGCCTACGTTACCGAGACCTTGAACAACGATTCTTTTGTCTTTCATGCCCGTTGTCAATCCTAATTTGTCCATATCTTCTTTGATGCTGACCATCTCACGGATGCCGTAATAAACGCCTCGTCCAGTCGCTTCATCGCGTCCTTTGATACCGTTCATATTGACAGGTTTGCCCGTGACACAAGCAATCGCATCTAATTCGCCGTGATTCATAGACAAATAGGTGTCGAGAATCCAAGCCATTTCGCGGGAACTGGTGCCGTAATCAGGTGCGGGAACGTCTTTGCCGGGTCCAATCATACTGTGATTGACCAATTCGTAGGTGTAACGGCGCGTGATACGCTCCAATTGGTCAACTGTGTAGTTTTTGGGATTGATTTTGACACCGCCTTTTGCACCGCCGAAAGGCACGTCAACAAGGGCGCATTTGTAAGTCATTAGGGCAGCAAGTGCCATAACTTCTTCTTGGTCAACGGTCATAGCATAACGAATACCGCCTTTTGTGGGCATACGGTGATGACTGTGTTGGGCGCGATAGGCTTCAAAAACCTCTACATCGTTGCCAATGCGAACGGGGAAACGAATACGTAAAACCGTGTTACAGGCTTTAATTTGGTCGAGAACGCCTTTAGGTAAGTCCGTAAAAGGAGCTGCCTTGGCAAAGTTCTGATTGACGCTCTCAAAAAATAAATTTGGTGCGTGGCTCATTTTTAATTTGATTTGATTTTAATAATTTGGTTAGAAATAAATTGTTATTGGTTGAATTGCTTTTGGTTATTTAGTTCTTTTTCTAATTTGCTTACTTTTCTATCAATGTTAATTAAATACAAAACAATACCTGTAAATATAATGGCAATAACCATGATAACGACGTTCATGCCCATACCACGATTGGGGTTGACAGGTGTTGCCGATTGTGCATTTAAAAGATGAGAAATCAAAAGATTGCAGATAGTAGTGATTGATATTTTTTTCATTATTATTGTTTTTAAATTAGCTAAAATGTACCCCTCTGTATTTTACTGTTTTTTCATATTTATTGAGTTGCGAACTCTTGTTGAATCCGTTACGGCTGTTGCTTCACCTCGGCAGTTCGTAAAATAAACGTATTGCCCATGGTCTCTAAACCGATAGACCTTACAACCTTCGTGTTCAAAAAGATATTCGACATTATAGGTGTTGTTATTTTTAGGTGGCTCAATGGTCAACGGAATACCTGTTTGACAAGCACTGAAAAACATTGTTGTAATTAAAAAAGCGAGTTTTTTCATTTGAAAAAGGGTTTTTTGATTTAAAAATAAGGGTTTATACTGAGGGGGTCATAAAAATGTTCTTTCGTTTTTTTCAAAAAGTTTAACACCAAAATTTTCCAAAAAGTCAATTCTTTGAGATTTAATTGAAGAATCTTCTTTCGGATAATAGTCAGGTGTACACACATACGCTTCTAATTCGAATCCTAAAAAATTATTATCAAAAGCCGTTCTAAAAATATTAATTGTACTTTGTAGTTGACTAATGGCTTCTGTTCGATTGTCTTGCATTCTTAAATCGCTTGTCGTGGTAGAATTGAATTTCATTTCAGCAAAGCAAAAAGCCCTATCATCAAAAAAGATACAATCGCAATGTTTCGGTGGCTTTCCTTTTCCAATAAAACAACCATCTACTGCAAACAAAACAATCGTTTTTTGAGAAGGATTTATTACTTTAAAAAGGTTCGTTTCATCTTCAACTGTTTCAAGCAAAATACATTTGCCTCGTATTTCTGAATCATTTATGTAAAAAAAATCTAACTCCGTTGGCTGCAAACATGGTTTGACATTTCGACCTTTAAAAATCGTTTTTATCTGTCGTAGCATGTTGTTGACTGAACTCATTTTCGTGCAAAAGTTTTAGCATGAATCGAATACAATTGATTGAATTCAGAGCCGAGCATTTCCGAAACCGTATCTAAATAATTCTGTTTAATAACACCTTTGTCACTCATTATACTTTCACTCACAAAGCCCCCCTCAGTAAAACGCAATGTATAAGCCGCAAAATCAGCTGCTTTTAATCTGAAATCTATATCAACAATCTCTGAAACGTCACGTTCTGCGTCCGGATTTTTTTCAACTACACGACTCGCAAATAGTAAGTTGTTGAATGTTGAAAGAATATAAGGGCTGTGTGTCGTGATAATTAAACGAGAATTTTCATTTTGATTGACCATTAAAGCCAATAATTCAATCATTTGTTTTTGAGCAATAGGAAATAAATGGGCTTCGGGTTCTTCGACAATTCTTAGAACTTTTTGATTTTGTATTATGACCAAAAATAAATCCTGTAATATACGAATTGACTCTTGTTGACCTGATGAAGCATTTGATAAACGGACAAAACTGCCGTTTTCTAAATGAATTTTTTCACCTAATTTATCAGAAGAATATTTGCCTTTGAGGATTTCTGAAATCTTATTTTCTGCTTTTTGAAATATACCGTTTTTGTTTTCTGACTTTAAAAGAGATGCAAATGTGCCGCCGTTTCTTTCAAAAATGGTTTTAACACGCGAAACACGTTTCATGAATTCTAAGGTCAAAAATTCATTGACAGCTTGTTCTTTATCTTCTATGGGGTCTTTTTTATTTTCTTCGACTTGATTTTGAACATACGTAAAAAGGTGTTTTTCAAATAAATCGTTGTATTGTACGGTTGCATTTCGTCCTGCAATTATGAATAAAATATTTTCATATTTGAGGTTAAAAATCTCATTTACACTTTTACTTGTAGCCTTAATGAATTCGTTTTTTTGATTTTCCAATATAACTATTTCATGTGAATCTTGCGTTTCTGAAATAAATTGATTAAATATTGCGACACCATTTTTGGCAATTCCAAGGCCAGCATTTGATGCCTTATTTTTAAAAAAATCACTATAATTTCCCTTTATTTGTTTTTCTGGACTTAAGAAAATATTGATATAGTTTAATGTTTCAATATCATAAAAATAAGTTACTTCAAAATTGGAACTGATTTCTTCTGAACCAAAGAAAACATAAAATTTGCCTATAATAATCTCCCATAAACTCATATTGCTATTTTCACCAGATAATATAGCTGCTTCAAAAAAATCATCTCTCAACCCTTGAAAAAAATAAATCAACTTAGCAATCGTACTCTTCCCACTCGCCTGTTCGCCAATCAGCACAAGCACTTTTGGAATATCAATTTCAGCTTCTTTAATCGCTCCGAAATTTTTGATGACTATTTTTTGCATCGCTATTTTTATTTTTTAATTCTTCATTTTTAATTCAAATACTGAGGGGGTAAATTTAGCGACTTAAAATCTTTTCCTTCACAATTTCCGTCCGCACAACCAATGTCGCTATCCAAATTCCCAAAAGCACCCAACCGATGATAGCAGGATAAAACACCAGACGCATGGTATTATCCATGTCTTGTGTAGCGATGGATGAATTACCGCCGTTGCCGGGATGACTGCTACTTTGCGCTAATTTAGGAATAACATATAAAAGCGGTATCAGCGAAGCAAAAGAAAAAATGCTGTAAACAGCAGAAATACGCGCCCGCCGTTCAAAATCATCAAATGACATACGCAAAATGAAGTATGCCATATAAATGGCTAAAGCTGTGTAAGTCATCAACAATTTGATTTCGTTTATGGGAAACGGTTCGCCCCAAGCATAATTTGCCCATGTTCCGCCTGTCAATAGCCCTAATAAACCGAAAACAGTGCCTGTGAGGGTGAAACTGACGGCGCGAAGGTCGTTCATCAAGTCTTTTGAGCGTAGGAATTTGACGCTGTAAAACAAGCCAAAACCGTATAAAGTGAACATCACAAACCACATGGGGACGTGGAAATAGGTATTACGAATCGTTTCTCTCGTAAATTCGAGGTTTGGAAAAGCAAATTTTTTAGGACGTGGTTCGATGTCCATATCGGCTACCCAAAGGGTTCTGCCGAGTTCGGCGTTCATACTGTCTTGAGCAATTTGAACGATGGTTTTACGCAATAACAAACCTTCTTCATCAGTATTGAGTACCAAATTGGCTTCTTGCAATGTTTTACTGAGGGGTAGGGTAGCGGGTAGTTGGAAGGCGATATTGAGGTGAGTATCGTCAATAACAGCGATTTTTTCCGCTTTTATGGGATAAACGGGCGGTAAACCACCTTTGCCTCTGATGCTGTCAACGATTGTCAACCATGCTTCGATATTTTTACTTTTTGTAAAAGACGTATTGTAACCTGTTGTTTTAAGGGTTAGTGGTTGTCCGACGTGTGCTGTCTCAATCGCCTTTAGGTTTTCATCAACGAGAGCGGGTTTTAACGGTGCATAGAGACCCAAAAAAAGGGTATAAAAAATCAAAATGACGCTTAGCGTTTTCCACCAGTATTTTTTCATAATTATTCATCATTATTTAATCGCGCCAAAGGTAAGGAAAGAGAATAAAACACAAAGCAATTAATATCGCATCAATTGCGCCGAGGGTCTGAATATCGCTTGCCCACGTCGAAGCTTTGGCAACAATGGCGTTTTTAGACAAGCGAATTAGAGTAATGAGTATGGGCAAAACGACTGGAAAACTCAATATTGCCATCAAAGTCGCCGAGTTATTGGCTTTACCTGCTATCGCTGAAATAAAAGTAAAAGTGATAGAAAAACCGACAGAACCCAACAAAATAGCCAATAAATACTGAGGGGTATCCAAAACAGGATTCCCGACCATCAAACCTAAAACACCAAAGGTTAAGAGGTTGATTATCAAGAGCATAAATATATTGTAAAATATTTTTGACAAAATAACTGCCGTTGGATTTGCCAATTGATAATAATACAATTGTCGGGCAGTATTCTCCTGAACAAAACTTTTAGCTACGGCATTAACGGACGCAAACAGCGAAATTATCCAAAACAAAGCATTCCAAACATCGGGTAAAACTTTGACGAAGGACAAAAAAACGACAAAAACCGTTGAGGTCACATATAGTAAAATGCCGCCGAGGGCATATTTCTGTCGCCATTCGAGCATCATTTCTTTTTTAAAAAGAAAAGTTATTTCTGAAAAATAAGTCATATTTTAATGGTGAATGGTGAATCATTGGTGTTCAAAAGATTTTGTTTTTAATTTTACAAAAAGTTTTATTCCATCAATAAATAGTATTTTTTGCTTAAAATTGGATGAGAACGCAATGTTCGGGGAACTTTTAAAGTTCCCCGAACATGAGCGAACCGTTCTTTCAATAAAAAATCAGTATTGTATTTTAACGAATTACACATAGAAAAAATCCTTTGAACACTAATGATGGTGAATGGTGAACCATTCACCATTACCGAGCTGTAGGTGGTTCATCGTCGTCGGACATATCGGCTTTTTGCGAATTGTATTTGATGTCGAATTCTCGATACTCTTCTTCATCGAGTTGCGGGAGCATTTCGTGCAGCATTTCGTCTTCAAAGTTTTGAAAAAACATCTCCAAATTTTCTGTCAGTGATTTCCATCTAATCGGATAACGGCGTTGGAAATACTCCATTTGCGGAAAAAACTGGGTTTTAAGTGCTTCATACATGTCATTAGAAGCCTGCTTGAGCATTTCTTCAAATTTTTCTCTATCACGGTCATAAGGCGAAACTTCGTCATCATCGTCTTCCTCTTCTACAAGCGGTTCTGGTTCAGATTTTTTTTCCTTTTTTTCTTTAACTTTTTGTTCCTCATGTGCCATTGGGGGCTTAATTCGATTTATTTCTTGTATTCTATATCGCCTTGCTTCGTATTTTTCAAGCAACTCCTCCTCCGTATCCTCAACATATTCTACAAAAAGTTCAAACAAATCAACGTCATCTTCGTCTTGCAACAACTCTATCAGTTCAAAATAGCGACTACCCCAACCCCGCATGTCCTGATAGACGCTTTCAACAGTGCGGTGAAAATGTGATTTTTTACGTTTATGATAATCTAAAAAGTCCTTAAAATCAAAATAAACAATGATGTCAACGCCATCGGCAAATTTTAGCGTTGCAAATATGTTTCCGCCATATTGTCGATGATCTAGATTGCCATAATCGTATTCAACACATTCAAAATCAGGATGTTGTTTTTCACGCTTTGCCATGTGCGCTGTATTTTATATGTCAAAAATTAAGAAATAACCATTTGAAAAAAAGTTGCCTATTGCTTTTCAGCGTCCAAAGTACAGTCATTTTTATTTATTAAATAAATTCAGCTATATATTTTTAAAATTAAGTTT
>JAYTMI010000284.1:0-3774 GCA_043728625.1 Saprospiraceae bacterium
CCGCACATGCCACCCGTTTGCGGTGCAATTGCTACTCCTGCACAGGGTGTACCATGTGTGAAATAAGCGTCACCTGCCCGCAATTGTGTTGAGCCATTCCATAAATCCCAAGGACGAACGATTTTCGTATTGAGGTCGGGGTGTGAAATATCAAACCCGTTGTCAATGACTGCGACCACGATGTTTGGATTACCATAACCGTCCAATATTTTCCAAGCGTCAACAACTTTTGCATCGGCACCTGGTTTCATACGTACTTGCGCATTGTCTGGGATACGCCCTGTGTTTTGTAAATGCCACATTTGACCCATCAGACTCGCCTGTGGATTGGTATAAGCATAGTGGTCAACCTCAGCATCCATATCAGGTTCAGCCCATTTAACCTCCGTTTTTTCACCCAAGGCGATGGCAGCTGTCACAGGGTTTGTTGACTGAGGGGTGCATTGTGCTACCAATTTAGTATCACTTCGGCGTTCTTTCAATGCAAGGTTCAATCCATTGAGAATCGCCAATTGAGCGTCTTGGGAAACGTTGTTGGCAAACTGAATGTAAATACTGCCAGTTGGTACAAGCGGTTTTTCGCTACCAGGAATGTGATAAACATTTGTAACGACTTCAACTTCATCAAGCGAGCGCATGAGTGTTTTTTTGTCGTCCAACTTTTCATTTTTTTGTTTGTTCACAGAGACTACTTCAAAACCGCCGAGGTGCGGATGCCTGACTTTCTTGATTTCGGCATCAAGTGGTGATTCATCCATTAAACTACGTGTGTTTGATTGAGATTTGCGGATACCTACGTATTTTGTACTTTTAGTCAGTACCATATCGCCTTGTCCGAATCTAACTTTGATTTGTTTTGTCATAATTTAGTTATTTTGAATTCTAGAATTTCACAGATTGGAAAATTGTTTAACATTAGGTTCGTCATTCATTCATAGATTTTTTGACCTCTAAATGTCTTAATATTTTTTGAGAAATAGAAATTTTTTTGATTTAGTTATAATTTGCCCTTAAAATATTGCGAAAACTGTAGATACTAAGGCAATTATTAAAATATAATGTTCAACTTAAATCCATAATTCACCATTAATATATTCACCTCCAAAGGAGTCCTTTGGACATTCATCATCAAACATGTTTCATTTTCAAGAAAACATTGAACTCCCAGATACTAAAATCGTCTTCATAGAACACTTTTTTACCCCCTCAGTATCTGACCAACTTTTAGAGGATTTGACTCAGAATATTGATTGGCAACAAGGAGAAATCACGATGTTTGGTAAACGCGTATTGGAACCGAGGCTGTCTGCATGGTACGGCGATGAAGGCAAATCTTACACCTATTCAGGGAAAAAACAAGAACCATTGCCATGGCATGAGTCGCTTTTTTTGATAAAAACAGAGATAGAAAAACAGTTACAAAAAACGACTTCAGTTGATTTTTTATTTCTGCAAAATCCCGCTATCTTTAACAGTGTTTTATGCAATTTATACCGAAATGGCAATGATTCAATGGGCTGGCATCAAGACAATGAAGCACCATTGGGCAAAAATCCGTTGATTGCTTCGGTCAATTTTGGAGAAAATCGGCGGTTTTTATTTCGCAGAAAAGAAGCTAAAACGGTCAAACATGAATTGTTATTAACGCATGGTTCTTTACTCATCATGGCGGGTGCGATGCAGCATCATTGGCAACACGCTGTTCCCAAAGAACCCCGACGAACCAGACCGAGAATCAACCTAACGTTTCGACATATTTTATAAAATTATGCTCGGGTTACAAGATTTTTATATTTTTGTCGAAATTTGAACCCCCAACCCCAGAGGGGAGTTGCAACTTCTTTTTTAGTAGGTGCAACTCCCCTCTGGGGTCGGGGGGCAACTAATAACCAATAACTAATTTACAAATAACGAATAACGAAAATGAAAAAAGCCTACGTTTTTCCAGGTCAAGCTGCGCAATTTGAGGGTATGGGAAAAGACCTGTATGAAAATTCGTCTTTGGCAAAAGACCTTTTTGAGCAAGCCAATGATATACTCGGCTACCGCATCAGTGATGTTATGTTTACAGGAACTGCCGAAGAGTTGAAACAAACACGCATCACACAACCGTCTGTTTTCCTCCATTCGGTCATAAAAGCTAAAATGGCGGGTGAAACGTTTCAGCCCGATTATGTAGCAGGACATTCTTTAGGGGAGTTCTCAGCCCTCGTCGCTTCGGGCGGCATGAGTTTTGAAGATGGGTTGCGATTGGTACAAAAGCGTGCCATGGCAATGCAAAAGGCTTGCGAAGCAGAACCGAGTACTATGGCAGCTATTTTAGGTTTGGCAGATGAAAAAATTGAAGAAATTTGTGCCGATATTGATGCGATTGTCGTTCCTGCTAACTATAATTGTCCCGGACAATTGGTCATTAGTGGTTCAATTGCTGGCGTAAATGAGGCGTGTGAACGACTAAAAGCGGCGGGTGCAAAACGTGCTTTGGTACTGCCTGTCGGTGGTGCGTTTCATTCTCCTTTGATGAAACCAGCAGAAGACGAGTTGCGTGCAGCGATTGAAAATACTGAAATTAACGAACCTAGCTGTTGGCTTTATCAAAACGTGGATGCAGGGAAACATCGAACCCCCTCAGTCATCCGCGAAAATTTGATAAAACAGTTGACAGCACCTGTTCGTTGGACGCAAATCATGCGTAATATGCTCGAAGACGGCGTGACAAACGTCATAGAAGTCGGCGGCAACGGCAAAACACTGAGGGGTATGTTTGCCCAAATAGATAGAAACTTAGCAACAGAAGCGCTTTGATGGGGATTGGTCATTAGGGATTGGTTATTGGGGATTGGTTGCTCGTTTAAAAACTGACTACCAATAACCAGTAACCAATCCCTAATAACCAATCCCTAATAACCAAAAATATCATGACAATTAACAATCAAGTAAAAACGGGTAAAATAATCATTGCCGAGCCTTTTATGCTCGACCCACATTTTCGGCGTTCTGTTGTCCTCATTACAGAACACCGAGAGGACGGTGATGTGGGTTTTATCCTCAATAAAATGCTCGATATGCGGCTGAATGACGTGATGATGGATTTTCCAGACTTTAATGTGCCGCTATTTTACGGCGGTCCCGTAGCAACGAATTCCATTCAATACATACATAATATAGGTGAAATGTTGGAAGGCTCCACACGTATCAGCAGCGGCGTTTATTGGGGCGGCAGTTGGGACAACCTCAAGTTTTTGATTGAAGCTAAATTGGTTGAACCCAAACACATCCGCTTTTTCGTCGGTTATTCAGGTTGGACAGAAGGGCAATTGATGGGTGAATTGGGCGAATCTTCTTGGATTTTGGGCGATATGCACGCCAATTATATTTTCAATGCGCAACCGCATACCCTTTGGCGCACTGTTTTGCAACACAGAGGTGATGCCTATTCTATCATTGCTGATATGCCCGAAGACAATAATTTGAATTAAACCCTTGGTAACGCGGATTTTAATCCGCAAAAAAGATACCTCCGAAACTCAATGCTCCGAAGGTATCCCAACTAAACCAAACTCATGAATGTATGAAAAACCAAACTCTATTTCTTTACTAAACTTATGGGCGAGCCATTGTCTTATTTCCGCCACCAAATGGCACTGTAAAACCGGCACTCACGCCAAAACCTTGATTTTTAACTTTTGCACCAATAATAGGCACTTCATAAACCTCATTGAAACCATGCGTGTAACGCGCTTCACCAAACAATTTCGCATTGCCAATTGGCAC
>JAYTMI010000285.1:0-1872 GCA_043728625.1 Saprospiraceae bacterium
CGCTGATGATTGCATAATCGCTTTCTCGACAAGTGTATTTTTTTCGTAAAAAGCCAACTTGGTGCGTGTATTTCCTATATCAACGACGAGATTCATTCATTTTTTTATAAAAAGCCGCGCAAAGATAAGTCACTTACAGCATTTATTTAGAAAAAAGACCCCCTCCGTATTTCGAGAGACCAAAGGTATTTTGTATAGAAGTTCTAATGACGTATTTGAGAGGATGATGGGAGAGAATGTTAAATTTCCTGAACACAGAATTTTGGTTTTATGTGCGATTTTAGGTTTTTTTTTTAAAAAAATGACTAAAAAAATAAACCCATTAATTGCATGAATTTTATAAAGTGTTTTAATTCAATAGTTTATAGAAATTTTTTAATTGAATGAATTAAAAAAATATTGAATTTATATTAAAAATGTTTTAACCTTTGCACAATATTAAGAAGTAGAACAATGCAAACAAGACGTTAAAAATGTTAACGATACTTTAACAGTTATGCAAGTTCCGTAATTTGTTCTTTTCTTTGAAGCATCAATTAATTGAGCAGTTGAAACAAAACATAATTCAAACAAAACTATAAAACCACGAACGAAGCCTTAGCCAAACCTTATGTAGTATTCACAGCTATTTTTTGTGAAATAATACCACGAACATATTTTTTTAATAATCCATATATATATACCGAACATATCTTGAACTAAATTTTTTAACAGCTGCGAAAGCAATCAAATTACAGGCTCATGGCTAATAACTTTACACATTTTCAGGCGACTATTTTGAGTCAACCTGAACTTGCTGAAACGAGCAAGCCGCAATTGCGGAAATCCCTTCAACGAACTGAAAAAGAAACCAGAGATTACGACAACTGGAAAGAAACCTCAAAACTATCAACGATTCTGCTCTATTTGCAGGAGGAATGTCAAAAACATTTGTCGTCTCCGACAAAGACACATGATGGTATTGATTTTTATGGTACGGCTTCTGCACGAGGTTTTCGTATGCATCCTGCGCTAACACGTTTCCCTGATGTACACATCAAATATTTATTTGATTTTTTGAAAGAAAGACTCATCACTCTTGATTATCAAGCCGTTTCTTCTGATACGACGACTTTTCAACGAGGTGATTATTGGGTGGAGACGATTCATCGTCACGTCCTTCGTGCGCCTAATGCCAAAGGCTGCTATGCCGATAATTTAGTGGGCGGTTTTGGTCAAATTACGATTGAAATGCTTCTTAAAGACAACAGGCTTTGCACTTTGCGCTTAGAAGCCACCGTTCCTGATTCCGATTTGCCGCGACCTACTGACGATTTCGCTAATCTTATCCAGCTGTTACCGGCTTAACCATCGAAATAGTTTCAACCAACAATTTTACAAAAACTCCGACGTCTTCCCGAGTCGGAGTTTTCTTTTTTACAAAGGACGTTTATCCCGCATTTGGCGAGCCACTTCATGTGCTTGCCCATCACTTGTCTTTTCTAATGCTTCTACAACTTGTTGATAATCAACATCTTTTCTGTTTTGAGACAGTTTTGCTTTTGCTTGAACATCGTCTAAGGTCATTTCAAAACCGATAATGCCTTTTATTTCTTTTCTCAAAAAATCGTTGGTCATGTGTTCCATTAACTTAGGGTTGTCAACCGAAGCCTCATATTTCGCAGTCAAATGACTAACTGAATCCCATAGTTCTGTGTCTGTCAATATTCTGATTTTTCCATACACATGTACGGCACTATAATTCCACGTTGACACATTTTCATGCGTGTACCATGAAGACGAAATATAGGCGTGCGCCCCATGAAAAATGACCAATGCCTGTGGATTTTCCAAAAGCAGTTTCGCATGAGGATTGGCACGTGACACATGACC
>JAYTMI010000286.1:0-1802 GCA_043728625.1 Saprospiraceae bacterium
ATACTGGGAATTTTGAGCCGTTTATTATGTAGGCACCCCCTCAGTATTTTCGATTTCGGATATGGGATTTCGGAGACGTACCGAAATTCCATATTCGAAATCCAAAACCATTTTTTCTTTTTTTATTAAAAAAAACGATTCAATTGCTTATATTTGGCGGAATGTAGGTATATTGACCCACATTCCGCCAAATATAAGCAATTGATATGGAAAATATACTCATTGGACGCACACAAGAAAGAGAAGTCTTGCTCAAAGCCCTTCATTCCCGCAAGCCTGAAATGGTGGCTGTAATTGGACGTAGGCGTGTTGGAAAAACCTTTTTAATCCATAGCGTTTATAAGGATAATATAGCTTTCCAAATATCGGGTGTTCAAGATGGCACTTTAAAAGAGCAATTAAAAAACTTCACCTACCTACTCAAACAAACTTTTGGCACTATTGCACCAAGTGAAAAGTCGACAAGTTGGTTAGATGCTTTTCAACAACTTATAACCTGTTTGTCTGTAGCAGCTACTTTGGAGGAAACGAAAGAAGACAAAGAAAAACAGGTTGTTTTTTTTGATGAACTGCCTTGGTTAGCCACTCGTAGGTCTGATTTTTTGAAAGGCTTGAGCTTTTTTTGGAACAGTTGGGCTTCACAACGCCATATAGTTGTTGTCATTTGCGGTTCGTCTGCCTCTTGGATGATTCAAAAAGTGGTGGAACACAAGGGAGGGCTGCACAATCGTTTAACAAAACGCATTCATCTATTTCCTTTCAATTTGTGTGAAACGGAAGCCTTCTTAAAAAGCCTCAATATTAATTTCAACCGTTATCAGATTGTTGAGTTGTATATGGCAATGGGTGGCATACCCCATTATCTGAACGAAGTAGAGGCGGGTTTAAGTGCTGCACAAAATATTGAACGGATTTGCTTTGCGCCTTCGGGTTTATTAAACAACGAATTTTCACGTCTTTATCTTGCTTTATTTGAGAACGCCGACAATCACATCGCTATTATTAAAGCCTTAGCTGAAAAGTGGCAAGGCTTGACCCGCAACGAGATTATAGCACTTAGTAAATTAACAGACGGTGGTGGTGTCACCCGTTGTTTAGAGGAATTGATAAGTTCGGGTTTTGTGTCGGCTTATTTTCCATTCGGTAAAAAGAAAAAAGAAATGTTGTATCGTTTAACGGACGAATACTCGCTGTTTTACTTACAATTTATTGAAAATAAAGCCCATAAAGGCAAAAATATCTGGTTGGAATTGAGCCAAACACAAGATTACAAAAGTTGGAGTGGCTACGCTTTTGAGAGTTTATGCTTAAAACACATTTCACAAATCAAAAAAGCATTAGGTATTTCAGGTGTTTATGCCGAAACATCAAGTTTTTATCTAAAAGGTAATGCCCAAAATGCAGGTGTTCAGATTGATTTACTTATTGATAGAAAAGACAATGTTATTAATGTTTTTGAATTGAAGTTTTACAACGGCTTTTTAACGATTAGCAAGTCGTATTCAGAAGATTTAAGAGAAAAACTAACCATTTTCAAAGAAGCCACTCAAACCAATAAACAGGTGTTTCTCAATTTATTGACAACTTTTGGCTTAAAACAAAACGAACACAGTCTTGGTCTGATTGATAAAGCCTTGACGATGGATGTTTTATTTACAGAAGAAGAATGATACCCCTTAGGATTCCAGGTTTCGGATTTCGGTACACCTCCGAAACCCGAAATCATTTTACCCCCTCAGTAAAACATTCTAAATTTCTAATCCCGAAATAGGCAGCCGCCTAAATTGCAAGGGTGAAATGCC
>JAYTMI010000287.1:0-8123 GCA_043728625.1 Saprospiraceae bacterium
TTTTTTATGTAAACAGTAGATAGTATAGAGACGTGAGTCGAGTTGTAAGTATTTGAAAATCAATCGCATATAAGTCTCAATACACAGGGCTATTTACTCGTTACTAATTAAAAATGAGATGTGAAGTTTTTCACTTTGCCAATCTTCTGATTAGCTTTTTCAGTTCGTTCTTTATATTCTTTTGCCAATTCGGTTATCTCTTGTTCGGTTTTATCCTCTATATTGATGACCGCATTGTTGGCAGGCTTGTGAGAAGAAACAAGTTCGTTGACTTTTACATGAAGTGCAGCAGAAAAGCGGTTAAATTCTTTTTGAATCACAAATAGACTTAAAAAAGTAAGGGAGTGAATAACGTCTCTAATGAATTCCTGAATCTCGTGCATATGAAATGCCCGATTTCCCAAGAAAAATATGACCATACCTAATGCCAATATAAAAGTGAAGGAGCTGCCGAGTATTGTCGTCGCAACGGCGGTCATTTTTTCGAAAATGGTTTCGGTATCCCTATATAGATTTTTCATGATTTTGTTTTAAAATGAAAAAGAAAAAAAAGAAGCGGGAGAGACATGATTACCCCCCCCGCTATTCAAATGTTCATGTATGGATTATAAATTTTTTTCAAAACTTATATCCCACAGAAACTTGACCGACTGCGTTTTTGCCACTACCCAGAATGACGCGCGCATTATCTTGCGTTATATCTACAAACCCTTGATTGTATCGAAGACCAATCATCAATTTATTGATATTCATACTCAAACCACCTGTTAGACCGACATCATACTTCTTAAAACCATTTACATAGACCTTGTTGTCACTGTAATAAGTATAGTCGGGTTTAGAAGTCATGTATGAAGCAAACGGACCGACTTGTAAATCAAACATGCTTAACTTAAAAGCAACGGGCAAGAATAAATCAACATAATTTAAGTTCAATGTTTGACGCTCATTGCCTGGTTTGAAGGATGTTCCTTGCGTTGAATAGCTTATTTCGGGTTGTAAGGACACAAAACCAGGCGAAATAGGCACATCGGCGAAAACACCAACGTGATAGCCAAACCGTTCGCTTTTATTCGGCAAACTTTTGAAAGAGACGTTGGTTGCGTTCAATCCCGCACGGATGCCAAACTGAGTTTGCGCATCAGATACTGAGGGGATCAAAAATAGGCACACTATTATGGCTAAAACCGAAACATGCATTTGCATCGTTTTCATAGAATTTTATTTTTTATAATTGTTAGGAAAAGTTCTGCGTGGCGTTTGATTTATTCATCTTGCAACGCATTAGAAATCATTGTTTTTATAGAAATTACTGAGGGGTAATTTTAGTGTAAAGTGTAAAACTAAAAGAGACATGTGGAAAGCCCTACTTTTCACTTTTAGTTTTTCGTTTCTTGTGCTGCTTCCGCCTTCATTTTTGAATTTGCATAAATCGCAATTTCGACGCGGCGATTTTGTGAACGACTGCTTTCAGTTTCGTTTGAAGCGGCAGGTTGAATTTCGCCTTTACCTTGAATTTTAAGTCGATTATTACCAACACCCAAAGAAGAAAGGTAATTAGAGACGGCTGCTGCCCGTTTTTCAGATAGATTTTGATTGAATGACTCGGAACCAACATTATCGGTATGCCCAACGATAAGCAAATCGGTATCTGGGTATTCATTCAGGGTTTTTGCAAATTTTTGCAAATCCGCCTTGTTAGATTCCTTCAATTCCGTTTTGCCGAAGTCAAATAACAATTGACTGTTGAATGTCAACTTAATACCTTCGCCAACCCGTTCTACGGTTGCTGTTTTACCTAAATCTGCCTCCATTTTTTGAGCTTGCTTGTCCATTTTGTTACCAATAACGACCCCCACAGTACCCCCGACGGCTGCACCTAAGATAGCACCCAAAGCTGTATTGTTATTATTGTTGCCAATGATAGCCCCGATGACAGCTCCCGACGAGGCGCCAATGACAGCACCCTTTTGGGTCTTATTCATGCCTTTTTTGTCTGTTTTGGCAGCCTCCGTGGTCTTATCGGCTTGCGTCTTTTGTGAGCTTTTACAACCCATCGTAAAAGCACCTAACATCATAAGAGAAAAAAGTATTTTTTTCATAATCGTTTTTGTTTAATTTTAATTGTTTGAAAGAGATTTAAGGAAATCCTAAATCTTTATTTTTTAAGGAATGAATGGGTAATAAAATATACAGCAATTTCCGCTTTGGCTTTTTTGTCATTTTGAGCGCAGCGAAAAAATCTGTATTGCCTTTAAAATAACAGTATTGTCAAAGCAAAAGAATCAAAAGCAAAGCAATAATAATAATAGCACCTGCGGAAACATATACGCCACCACTGAGTTGTCTCTTTATCGAGCGCGTTTCTTTACGCAATGTTCTCTTTTCAGACGAACTCATATTTGACCTATCCATCCCTTTGATTTCTTGTAATCGCACAGTTAATGTATTCGTTTCTGCTGCGCTCAACGTTGTGGGTGTAGATACGGGTGTTGTGTTATCTCTGGTTGTTGCTTTCAAGGGCGTTGACATCAATGTGAACATGAGGAATGCTGACATGATAGCTGCTGTTAGTTTTTTCATCTTAATCGTTTTTATACGTGAAGTAATTTATTTTATGATGCAAAGGTGAGCCTGTTAATCAAAATAAGCGTTACACAATTTTTGATATAAATTACATGATTCACACATTACGAGATACAAGATTAATCTTCAAAAGTAATTCCGTCGCCTTGTGTATTCAGATGAGGCAGATATGAGACATTTTGACCTCAATGTGGGGTGTATTTGCACCAAACTATTTAAATAAGGTTACATCATTCATGCATCTATTGCTTATCAACGCGCGCAATGTCGGAAGGCGGGACTTTATTGCAATACATTTTGGCATAAGCGGCAGTAAATTCTGCGCCAAAAAACAAAATCATGGATGAATATGATACCCATAACAACATTAATATAATAGAGCCTGCTGCCCCATAAGCGGAGGCAGGTTCTGCTTTGCCAAAATAATAGGATAGAGCGGTTTTACCGATAGTAAACAATAAACCTGTTACGAGCGACCCCAGCCAGACGTGTTTCCACTCAATTTTTGCATCAGGTAGGATTTTGAACATCAAACCGAACAAAGTGGAAATGACGGCTAATGAAATGAAAAAATTCAGAACATGTAAAATGACTATTATCCACTCCGGCGAATCTACTTTAATCCAGTTGTTCATAGCCGCTAACGCGGTGGAAACAACGAGTGAAATGATTAATAGAAAGGAAATCGCCAGGATTAATCCAAAGGAAAAAAGCCTGGCTTTCAGAATCGGTAAGATACCTCTTTGGGGAACGACTTTAACTTCCCAAATGGTGTTGAATGTTTTTTGTAATTCCACAAATACGCCTGTCGAACCGACAAGTATGGTCGTGATACCTATAATTGACCCCGAAAGTGTTGATTTTGCTTGACCTACCTTTATCAACATATCTTCTATTGACGCAGCTGTGTCCGCACCCAATGTGGAGGTGACTTGTGCCAATATATTTTGATTGACTGTATCATGCCCGAAGAAATAACCTGCAATTGTGATGATAAGCACCAATAATCCAGGCATACTAAAAATGGCATAATAAGCAATTACGGCACTTTGTCTGAATGGGTCTTTATTATTCCATTCTTTAAAAGTTTCGTGGAACAGCATACCTAAATCTTTCATCTCGAATGGCGTTTTGTGACGATTCATAACTTGAATATTTAGCAAAAAAAATGCGGTAAAGATAGTATATCTCTTCCGCAGTTATTCGAATGTATGTGATTATAACAAGTGTATTGTGAGACATTATTAACGTAAAACGGGTTTCAATCCGTTAAATTTATAACCGTAACACGGTTTTCAAACCGTTAAACTTAAATGTATTTCTACGGGTTAAAACCCGAACTACTTTAAAAAATAACACTCAAATTAGTTAAAACCATTCGTTTTCGTCAAATATGTTACTAACCAACTAAAACAGCTATATATCTTCAATTAATTTCAACTAATTTGAATGTTGTACTTAAATACTATATAATTGCTAAACTGTTAGGATACAAAAGTGGGTGTATTTTAGAGAATACGTGTTACATAATTTTTTATTAAAATTACATAATTCTCACATTGTAAATAGTTGATAATGGATAATTATAACACTATCCGTTATTCATTATCAACTATCCGTTATCTGTTATCAACTACTTAAATATCTCCTCAGTTTCCAAGCGGTTGTTTCGTGCTGTTGCATAATGCCCGTCAGGAAATCTGTTGTACCCGCATCTTTATTTTGTTCGGTGGAGGTTTCAATATCTTTTCTTAATTCAACAATCACCGATTCGTGATCGCTCAACAATTCCCTCATCATGTCTTTTTGCGAAGGATATGTATTAGGCGATTCCTTGAGCCTCGTCTGTTCCATAAATTCTTTCATGGTACCTATGGTTTTACTGCCCAATTTGTTAATGCGTTCAGCAATTTCATCAATAATTTCTTCAAGTTCGGTGTACTGGCTTTGGAACAATTTGTGGAGTTCCATAAAGCTATCACCCGACACGTTCCAGTGAAATTTTCTTGTTTTGACATATAACATCATCTCATCCGATAGAATGGTTGACAGCAAACCGATACTTTTATGTAAGTTTTTTTCTGTAATGCCAATTTTTGGT
The DNA here is from genome assembly GCA_043728625.1 of Saprospiraceae bacterium. Classification (GTDB taxonomy): domain Bacteria; phylum Bacteroidota; class Bacteroidia; order Chitinophagales; family Saprospiraceae; genus JAAFJT01. Next base: position 4,688 of record JAYTMI010000287.1, read on the forward strand.
TTCATCTTTTCTTTTTTTTAAATTGAAATTATTCTATACAAGAATAGTGTACAATACCCAATATACTGAGGGGGGTATTATGTTTTTGGAGGCAAGTAAAAGTTCTCAAAACAGGAACGAGAACCCGCTTAAAAAGCTTTTATTTTGCAAAATAATCCCTTACAAAAGCCTGTTCTTGATTTTCTGTCATCTTATCTGCTTGTTGCATGTCAATTTTTATGTCTGCAAACCGACGATCCGCATTTAAAACATTGAACAACTCAACTTTTGCATTGGTCGGTCCAAAGAGAAGGACTCCTTGATAGTTTATTATCTCTTCAGCCAATTTTTTGTAATAGCTTGCTTGTTGGTGTTGCTCTTTGATGTGCATGTGCTTTTCACCTCTATTATTTAAGCTGTCCACTTTTACGTCATGCGTAAATTCAGATTGAATCGTTTTGGGTTCAATTTGCTCGTTTGTACATTCGATTAAGTGGGCACTCGCATGATCCATCCAAATGCCTAAATTTTTTACTTTTTCCATGATCTGATTTATTTATTTTGTGAAAAATACTGAAGGGTGTTTCTTAATCGAGAACTTTGAAAGTCATCCGTTCCTCATTTTGTTTGGTTAGAAGCCATAAATCCTCTTGAGATTTCTTTAGTTTTTGTGGCTTATTCTTTTGCATATTTCTGTTTTCCTTGTGACATAAGTCCGAATAAAGCCTTTTTACACCTTTTTCAATTCGCATGTCTTCCCTTTTTACAACATTTGCGCGTGCATAGGATTTGTAAACCATGTTATCATACATTAAAAACACTTTATTATCCTTGCGTTTTTTTATAACTATCGTATTATTAATGTCTCTTAGTATTTTATATGTTACAGCATAAGTATAGTGTAATAGGCTTGAACACAATGTCTTTTTTGTACAAAGTAAAGTCTTATCTGTTTTTAAGAGATTGAATAATTGCGTTAATATATTTTTTGCGAATATTTCGTCATCAACAACCCAAAGAACACCAACGTACATTGTTAAGGCATATTTGTCATACAAATTTTTCCAGCCTGCATCATCGTTTTGCTCTATCATGGAAATGATTTCTATATCTGATATTGAGTTATGTTTTATTGTCATTTTATTGTTAATTTTGATTGTTAGTAATTTATTTTATTTTAAAACCTTAGGTCTATATCGATTTTTTGCAATCTTCACAGTGCTTTGAAAAAAAAAGTGGCATCTAAATATTAAAATAGATGCCGCCTAACGATTATAAAAGGACACACTTTTATTTTATTTTATGGCGGCATCAGCAAAGACCAATGCCATACTCTCATCTTTTTGATTGACTTTTGTGAGTTCAATCTCACATGAAATCGCTACTTCCTCGCTCAACAATAAGCCACCTGTTTCAAGGGCAGCATTCCATTTCAATCCCCAATCACTTCTATTTATTTTTCCAATTACAGTAAATCCTGCTTTCTCATTGCCCCACGGGTCGTTGACCAAGCCGCCAAATTGTACATCTAATTTGACGAGTCTGGTAATTCCTTTCATGGTTAACTCTCCCCACAACTCATGATTACCGCAACAAACTAACTTCCCAATGGTATTTGCCGTGAATGTTATTTGCCTGTGGTTTTTAACATCAAAGAAATCTGCGCTTTTCAGATGTTCATCGCGTTTTGCATCGCTTGTTGTCACCGAAGCCGCATCTATCCACACATCAATATTGGCAGTTGTAAAATCTTTATTCGTTGTGTAAATATTGGCATCGTAGGATTCAAAATGCCCTCTGATTTGCGAAATCATTAAATGCCTGACTTTAAATGAAATATCGCTGTGCGCTGGGTCAATTGACCATTTCGTTTCGTTTGTCATTATAGTAATTTGATTAGATTTTTAGTTGCAAATGGTTCGTTTTTGGGTAAAAACAAGGAAAAGGTTGAATTGCTGGATTGTTGGATTGTTTTTAACGCTCTACACATTTACTTCGATTCGAACACCATGTTCGGGGAAATTTTAAATTTCCCCGAACATAAATGCTGTTCAATTAAGTATCTTGTACGTGTTGTCTATTATTTCTTATCCTTAACAGTGAAGCCTTTAAATGCTTACCCAAGTTATCCATATCTGCACCAAATTCAGTTTTGAATTTCACCCATTGTTCTTTACTATCTGCTTTGTACTCGTCCAATCTCTTTTTCATATCCGAGTTTTTTTGTTCCAATTCGGCAATTTGTTTTTCATAATCGGCTTTAACATCTTTCTTTTCTTTTGCGACCCGTGCTTTAAAATCTGCAATACTTTTGTCATTGGCTGTGATTTTATCGGCTGTTTCTTTCCTGTAGCTTTCAATTTCCGTCAGATATTCTTGATTAGCAAGTGCTAAGTCCTTTTTTGCCTCAGCGACATTCGTTTGGGCGTTTTCTACCTTTTCGGCAGGTGTCGTGCAGCTTGTTAAAAATGAACCTATGATAAAAGTACATGCGGCTAGAGCTAAAATTGAATTTTTCATTCTTATTTGAATTTTATTTGTAACTGAATCATTACAATGCAAAGGTGGTTATCTTTCAAGCGGTAAGTGTTACATAATATTTTAAATAAGTTACATCTTTCACACATTTCATGTTTACTAAAACTTATGGCAGCCGTTTTTCCATCGTCAATCGTGCCATCATATAACTCAATGTAGATTCAGAACCTTGATTTAAGTTTACAGACGTTTCTTCTAAACCGTCATAGCAGCCGCCTGTGCAGGGATTGTAAATAATTTGATGTAAGTGATTGTTGCCCAGAAACCAATTGAAAGCGTTTTCCATTTTATGCACATAATTTTCATCGTGAAAGACTTCATAAAATTTGTTTAATGCCAAAATCGTATAAGCAACATCAATAGGCTGTTCGCCGTGTTGTGCGGCTTTTTGTCCTTTTTGTAGCCATCCTTGATTGGAAATAACTTTTATTCTACACTCATTAAAAGTTAATGATAAAAGGAAATCGAATGAGTCTTTGGCTGTTTTTTTATAGGTTGAATCGCCTGTTTCCAAATAAGCGCACAACATAGCTTCAGGCAATATGCTGTTGCCGTAAGTGAGATAACTTTCGTACCATTGCCATTCCTGTTCTGATTCATGGCGATACATTTGAACCAATCTGTTTGCCAATGTTTTTATGAGCGTTGTATTTATCCCTGATTTTTTTTCAAGATTCGCATAATACAAACCTTTTATCACAAAAGCCATTGTACGTGGGGAGTGCAACGTTTCTAAATGAGGTAATGCCTTTTGTATGAGGGCATCAGCCATGGCAGTTAATTCTTTTGGTAATAGGGAGCTTTTTGACATCAAAAAGCCCAAAGCCCATATTGCTCTGCCGTTAGCGTCAGACAGATTGGTTTCATTGTTCTGCTCTGTGAATTGTTCGTTTTTGTCCACATAATTCAAGAAATTGCC
>JAYTMI010000288.1:0-2079 GCA_043728625.1 Saprospiraceae bacterium
ATTTGTTCAGGAATATGACCCGTTGCACGTGGTTCGATAGAAGGCGGCAGTGCATTGAAAACACGCATCATGTCGTGGAAGCCATTGGTGTATTTCGAAGCCACTTCCATCGGTTCGAGTTGTTCGATACGGGCGCGTTTCATCATTTTGTCTTCCGCATCGGGTTGTTCACCGTCGCCTTCGAGATGCCCAACATCAGTGACATTTCGGACGTAACGCACTTTGTAGCCGAGGTATTGCAAATGACGATAAATCACGTCGAAATTGACAAATGTGCGGCAATTGCCGAGATGCACATCATTGTAAACGGTCGGTCCGCAGACGTACATGCCGACACGTCCTTCGTGGATAGGGGTGAAAACTTCTTTTTCGCCTGAGAGCGAATTATAAATTTTGAGTTCTGTATTCGATTTCATGCCGCAAAGTTAGGAATTGAAAAATGAGAATTGGTGTTATTTTTTACGACAAAAAAAGTAAAAGTTGTCTTTTGACATAAAAAATACTGAGGGGGGCAAAAATTGCTTGTCAAAAGAACAGTTTTTAAACATTTTTATAAAAAACTGTGTTTAGACTTCTAACTTTGCAACGAAATAAAAATTATTGTTTAATCGGTTCAGACGCGGAACTTTAAACTCAGTTAGTTATGTATTATCAAATTCCACAACAATCGCAATATCCCGAGCATCTGACAGCACCTATGGCTGCGGAACTCACAGATAATGGCTTTGAAAGCCTGCACACTGCCGAAGATGTCGAAAAAGTGCTCGACAATACTGAGGGGTCTGTTTTTGTCATCGTCAATTCTGTTTGCGGCTGCGCGGCGCGTAATGCTCGTCCTGCGGCTGTTATTTCTACTCGTGACGGTAAAGTGCCAGATAAAATGGTCACCGTTTTTGCAGGTGTTGACGGCGAAGCGGTTTCAAAAGCAAGAGATTATTTTTTGCCTTATCCACCTTCATCGCCTTCGATGGCTTTGTTCAAAGATGGTAAATTGGTTCATTTCATTGAGCGTCACCACATTGAAGGTCGCCCTGCAGAAGCGATTGCGATGAATCTTAAAAGAGCATTTGAGACTTATTGCTAATTCTTAATGGCTTAAAAATCAAATGGCTGTATGACTTCACTTGTCATACAGCCATTGGTCATTTCAAGAATTCACAACTTTATGGTTTCTTAGTATCCGTCATTCTAACAGTCGGATATTTGATACCCAATTGCTCTAAATACGATTTGTATTTCGTTGGGTCGTAATAATATTTCTTCATTTCAGGGCGGAATTTCGCCATCACATCAGTGTTAATCGTAATGGCTGGTTTGTCCGTTGGAGATATGAGAGGTTCGTATTTTATCTCTTTGGTTTGTTCCGTTTTGTAATATTCCCAAGCATCAGCTATGATTTTTGGGTCATTCAGCATATCTAAGAGCGTCAAAGCCTCAACTTTTGCACCCGCCGTAATGCCTTTGTGGGCGATGGGTGTTGCCATTGACACCGCATTTGCCCAATGGTGACCAGGCAAACTGGGGATATTGGACGGATAACCCAAGACGATGGTCGGCAATGACCATGAAATATCAGCAATATCATCTGACCCGCCACCCATAGAGCTGCGGACTTCCAAAGTGGAGTCAATTTTCGTCGAAAGCCCATCTTGAACAGGCGATTCTAACTCTTTTTGTAGTGCTTTTGCCAAAGTTTGGTCGGCATCTGACCAAGTTGGCATACCGACTCGCTTGATGTTTTCATAAGCGGTTTCGGCAATAGGCTTACTAAAATGCCCAGGCCAAGCACAACCGACGACTTCCCAAGAGACTTTTGTATCGCTCATCATGGCAGCACCTTGCGCGATCCGTTTGCCTGCTTCAAACAGTTCTTTGATACGTGGATAGGTTCTTTCTCTAAAAAAATACCAAACAGAGGCTTTTGAAGGAACAACATTGGGTTGATCACCACCATTGACAATGACGTAGTGGGAACGTTGTGTTGGCATCAAGTGTTCGCGCTTGTAATTCCAGCCCACGTTCATCAACTCGACACCATCGAGTGCCGATTTGCCGCGCCAAGGATTCATTGCGGCATGG
>JAYTMI010000289.1:0-3028 GCA_043728625.1 Saprospiraceae bacterium
CTCAACTCAAATAAACAGGAAAATACTGAGGGGGGTAAATGATTGATTTTCAACAAATAGCAACGTTGCGAAGGTTCGAACCTTCGCAACGTTTTCCCGCTCGTTATGAGCACGAAGCAAGGTGATCTTTATTAATTTTTAATATTACTTCGAGATACATTAATAGTTCCCTTAATATTACTTCTTGAAGTGATAATTGTTCCACGAATCGTATTCACAGTAGCTGTAACTGTAATTTCAACATCGCTTACATTTTTTACAATGACTTTCGGTTCGGATTGCGGCTTCCGATTTGTCGCCGTATTGATTGTGCCTGTCGGGATGGACTTCAATTCAATGCCTTCAATTGTAATGGGCTGCTCACTGCTTTTTATCCCTTTCTCTCTGATACTGATTTCTAAATAATAGCCTTTACCTACGGCTAAGTTTTTAAATTCAACTGTTCCATTTTTATCCGTAACAGCCGTTGCAATAATTTGACCGCCACCGGGTGGTTTTTTCCCTAATTTTATATCAACACCTGGATAGGGTCGCCCTGTGAAACATTATTTTTAAAAGTCATAGCGGTGAGTAGTAGGAAACTCAACTAATAGATAATAGCTTTCATTGTTAAAGATTTTTAATTGTTAAAAAATAGAAATATGCTATTTTCTATAAAAGCCTAAGAAAAAGCTAACGCGACATTTTTATTTTTAGAAAAAGACGATAAAACCTTTGTTGCACTTTGGCGAAGCGTAGCTTTTAGAGGTATTAGATTAATGAAACGGAAAATTATCAGTAACTTTTTGGACTTTTTTAACGTTCTTAGCGTTCTTTATTGCGTTACGACCTACTTTTCTGATAAAATTCAAAGACCCATCCTATGAAACGTCGAGATTTCATTGCTCAAACTTTAATCTCTGCTGCTGCCACAACAGGTTTGGTGACGACTGCTGTATCTGCAAATACCCCCTCAGTAAAAATGGGTTCAGGCGAGCCGCTTGTTCAAACACTTCGAAAGCACGCCTTGCGAATCGCCCATTTGACCGATATTCACGTAAAGCCCGATAAAATAGCAGAAGAAGGTATGGCGCGTGCCTTTCATAATGCCAATGCGCTCAATCCGAAGCCTGATTTCATCATCAATGGTGGCGACAGTATTATGGATGCACTTGAAAAAACCAAGGAGGAGACAGCGGCACAATGGAAAGTGTATAAAACGATTTTGAAGGCGGACAATTCATTGCCTGTCGTTCATGCTATTGGCAATCACGATATTTGGGGTTGGTTCAGTAAAGTGAATGGTTTGCAAGCCGACAAACTATATGGCAAGCAATGGGCAGTCGAAGAATTGGGTTTGCCCAAACGTTATTACAGTTTTGAACGAGCGGGTTGGAAATTTATCATATTGGATTCCGTTCAACTCAATCAAGCAGGGGGTTATGTTGCCTATTTGGATATGGAGCAATACGCATGGCTCGAAAATGAACTAAAAACGTGTCCGCCAACGACACACATCAGCATTGTCAGCCACGTACCTATTTTAGCTATGTGTTCTGCCTTGTTTTATGGTCATATCGAACCCAATGGCGACCTTCTGACCAAGCGTAATCAAATGCACACTGATTTCTTTAAATTGAAAAACCTCTTCAAAAACTACCCTAATATCCGTGTTTGCTTGAGTGGACATGTGCATTTGCAAGATGAAGTCAAATATTTGGGTATTACCTACTATTGCAACGGTGCCGTCAGTGGCGCATGGTGGCGTGGTGCTTTCCAAGATTTCCCACCTGCCTATGCCATTGTGGATTATTATGACGATGGCAGTTTTGAACGCTGTTTTGTAAACTACTGATTTTGGTTATTGGTCATTAGGGATTGGTCATTAGGGATTGGTCATCGGTAGTGACTAATCCCTAATGACCAATAACCAATCAACCAATTCATTTGCAGAGCAAAATAATAGGTTTTGTTTGAATCACATTACTTTTGTGTCCTGCTCGGTCTTTGATATAGATGTCATAAGTGAGTGTATCCGATGGGCGCGAAGGCGTGGCAATGCAGGGTTCAAGAGAAAGACAGCACGTCGTAAACATCAAGAAACGAATTTCACCACTGATACCGTTTTTTGCACCCGCCTCTGGCACAAAAGGAATCCTAAAAGTTTGCTCGACGGGTTTGTTGCTGCGCCTGTCGGTGATGAAGACATTGAGACTGTCTTTGCCACTCACGCCGCCCAAATCGCCATCGCCGTCAGTGAAGGACAATGTATAGTAAACGGAGTCCTCAGAACCAAACCCTTGGCGCATCGTCGTTTTAGTCATGCCGACAAATGCTATTTGTGGCTCAACGGGATAGTCCGGTGGGCGGATACAGGTTGCAAAAGCAACAAACAAAACGAGATACAGTAATCTTTTTATTTTCATTATCTGAATGTTAAATTTATTGTTTTGAGAGATATTTTACAAAAAAAGATAAAGTCGTTAAAGACTTCTAAAGCGAATGACGCTGTTTCCAAAACGGCTTTTAACGATTTGGCTTTCGAAGTCTTCGGCTACCAGTACAAATATAACGCCTTTTATCGGCAGTATTGTTCACTGTTGGGCAAAGAGTTTTCAAAAGTTTCGACCATCAATGACATCCCATTTTTGCCCATTCAATTTTTTAAAAATCAAACAATCAAAACAGGTACTTGGACGACAACCGAAACGGTTTTTACCAGCTCGGGAACGACAGGTGCAGCGACAAGTCAACATTTTGTGCGGGATTTGGCATTTTACAAAGATATTTCCATACTCGGTTTTGAAGAACAATATGGTCGAATAATGGACTATTGCATTTTAGGACTGCTGCCCTCCTATTTGGAAAGGACTGGTTCATCGTTGATTACGATGGTAGAGGAATTTATTAAGCTCTCAAAGTATTCTGAAAGTGGTTTTTTCCTGCATAGCCACACCAAATTAGCCGAAATACTGAGGGGGTGTCGTGACCGACAAACACCGACAATACTGATAGGTGTCACTTTTGCTTTATTGGATTTTATTGAACA
>JAYTMI010000290.1:0-5127 GCA_043728625.1 Saprospiraceae bacterium
TACATCCACGAAGTTGCCTTTTTGTCCCCAAACAATATTTTGTTGCAATTGATTTATGTCTTTATTGGAACACTCAAAACCGCCTGAAATAGGCATATCGGAATGAACAACTACGCCCGTCAAATTAGCAGCCTTCAATTCAGCTTCCGTTAAACCGTCAATCGCTACATAACGAAATCCGAAAAAAGAAAAACGTGGCTCGTAGGTTTCGCCGTTGGTAGCCCCCCTCAGTATATATTGTGCTTCGGCTGTCGCTTTGCGGTAGTTGGCAGTGTAAAACTCACCATACTTATCCAAAACCTCTGCATGACGAATCGTTATGGTTTTTCCTGCTGCTCCTTTGACCGTCAAACGCACCCAACCGACCATGTTTTGACCTAAATCTGCGACCAAAGTACCTTTTGGCGTTTTGAAAATACTGAGGGGTTTGATTTGTTCAACCTTACGCATCGGCACACTAACAGAAGGCACCAAATTGTCAAAGGAGTAGTTACCCACTTGCACAGACGACCAAGCCCCATCGTTATAAGCCGCTTCTGACCAACCATCTAAGGTCTTTCTTGCGTCATACGTTTCGCCTTCATAAATGCCATTCATGCGAATCGGTCCGTCTAGATTGGCTTTCCAACTGCCATCGGTTTTAATCGTTTCTTCGCTGCCATCGCTATATTTAACAAGGATTTGGCACAACAAACCTTTGTGTTTGCCATAAATGCCCCATTGCGACACCCAGCCCAAAGTGCCTCTATACCAACCATCGCCAAGCATAGCACCGACGACATTTTTTCCTTCACTTAGCAAAGACGTAACATCATAAACTTGATATTGCAGCCGTTTTTCATAACTCGTCCAACCTGGCATAAGGACATCATCACTCACCTTTTTGCCATTCAAATACAATTCATAAAACCCATGTGCCGTGACATAAGCCCTTGCGGACACCATTTTTTTCTTCACATCAAACGCTTTACGCATCGTCACCGCAGGCGAATATCGGGTCGTATCGCTTTGTAGTTCAATCCATTGCGCTTGCCATGCCGTTTTAGACATCAAACCCGTTTCAAAAGTAGCTGTCGGACTCCACCCCCACTCTACCCCATTGGCATCCCAAACTTTGATTTGCCAATAATACTTTTGATGGGCTATCAATTTCGCACCCACATAAGTTTGCAAAACAGACGCATCAGAATTGATTTTTTTTGAATCCCAAACAGTGGATTTAGCCGCAAAATCAGGCATCGTTGCCACCCTAATTTGATAAGCCGTTTGTTTCACACCTCGTGCATCGCTTTCCAATTGCCAACTAAAACGTGGCTCTTGGGTGTCAATGCCCATTGGATTCGTTAAATGTTCGCACGTCAAGTTTACAAGGTTGCGTGTTTGCGCTTGAGCTTGACACGCGATGAGTAAGAAGAGAAAAAGATTGGTTAGTCTTTTCATTTTGATATTGTTTAGTTGAAAATATATTTTTGTCAAAGAATGTTAGTGATAAGGCACAAAATAGGTAAAAGGATTTCATTTTAGATAAAGAGCCTTGTAAAATCTTGAAGCATCCATTCTGCTCATGTTTTACCGCCCCCTCAGTATATGGGCAACATTTTCAAATAACCATAATGGCTAATCACAAAATAATGCCTTATATTTGGCTTGCTAATTGTCAACCTAATCGCTTACGTTTAAACTAAAAGAAAAATGAAAAAGCCTTTACAATTACTGTTTGCCATAACACTCTTTACGGCATCTTGCACGACCCAACGCATCGCCCAACTCACGCCCGATGTACCTAAGCAATATGTGGACAAAGATGGTTTCACCCTTCAAAAATCGGACAGTCTTGACGTGACCTTTGGCTATCTATTCAGCACAAAAGACTATTTGGTCTTTGAAGTCACCGTTAAAAACAAGGGTGTGGATTCTGTCCACGTTAACCCCCAAAACTTCTCTTTTCAACCCATGTCTTTTTTAGATTCTACATCAAGTCCAGCTCTTATACAAGCACATTCTTACAAGCAAATCGTAGCGCAATTGAATGAAAATGCCCGAAAAGCGGCTTTAAAAGCCACTGCCATCAGTTTGGCAGTCGTGGCATCGGCTATTGCGATTGATGTTGCTGCCAATAAAAACACACAGCCCCGATTCAGAGACTATAATTTCGCTGTTCGCACAGGTGTTAACCTATCTTTCAACTACTTTGATGCCTTGATTTACAATCAAATATCCAAAAAGGAAGCCCGTGACGGTTTGAAAAGGAGCTTGATGTTTCCTCAAAAAATCGGCAATGGAGAAGCGCATATCGGCACGGTTTATTTCCCTCGTTTTGATAATGCTAAACAGCTTTTGTTTAATTTCAAAACGGCTGGAGAAGACTTTGAAACGATGTTTAGACAAACGATTGAGCTTAGATAAAACAGTCATCTGTTTATTTCCCCCACAAAGCACTCTCCGTTGGCATATACGCCCCAATCAATTCCAATAATTCAATCGCATTCAAACACCATTGCGCCGTACTATTGGTCGAAACATTCGGAATTTCACGCATCACACGCAAAACCGTAGGCGTTTGCACTTGTTTTGATGCAAAAGGCGCACCGTCTCGATAGAATTTAGGCGACAGAAAGATATCCCAAGCCTTTTTTGCTGCCGCAACATCATTTGTTTGCTGTGCATAATACGCAGGTAAACGTGTAAAATGCTGCGATAAATCCCCTAAGGGGATAGATTGCTGAAAAACCTTTTCCGTTTCCTCCTTCGGCGAACCATACATTTTACAAAACTGCACATATAAACGTGTCCAATCCGCATCTTTGAGGTAACGACTCAATTCAAACGCCACTTCAGGACCACCCATCAAGACACTCAAATGCGATTGCCCAATGTCTTTGGGATTCAATTGAAACATCTCGCCCGTTTTAGGGTCATAACCAAACGCCCCTTCTTTTCCAGAAAAGAAACCATAAGGCATTTTTGCAAAACTTTTGACCCCCCTCAGTATTTTGTCCTTCCAAACAGGGTTTCCTGTCCTCTCCCACTCCGTCATCCAGTTCCCGACCATCGCAAACCAATCAGGACCCACGCGGGCATGAGTTGGATATTCAGATTTGGGTAAAATCATGCGCAAAGGGTCCGTTTTTAATAAGGCTTCATCAGCGTTTACGACTTCTCGCATCAATTCTCCTGTCCTTTCATCTGTTGTTAAATAATATAAAAACCGCTTCAAAGCCGCTTGTGCTATCCGAATCTCTTTCGCACCATCGCCCCAATGCCGAACATTGTGCCGCGACCCCAGACCCGCAAACCTTCCGAGATGATACACGTCCACCTCGCTCGTATGCCGCGTCATCGCCTCTGCCATGCGGAAAATATCGGCACGACCTGTCCTTAAAAAGCTATACCACAACCACATATCAGGCATCAACTCTGTATTTGCCCAAGCAAAACCACCAATATCGTAACGCCAAGCGTGCCGCACGTTATCGTACGTGTGCATCACATCGCCATAGTTCCAGAAGCCATACCAATGCTGTTGTTCCACTTCATTTTGATAAAAAGAAAACGCTGAATCCAATTGATTTTCAATCCATTCACGTCCGCGCGTCGTCCGATTGGGCAAACTCCACACGCCAAAAGCCCCTGCATCGTGCAAATAGGAGGGGGTCGCTACAATTAATAGTGGATTATTTGACTGTTTAGCCGCTTGATTCAATTGTTCATTCGATGGCACATCGGCATAAAAGCCCAGCGTCAATTCACTTGTTCGTGCCACACCTTTTGGTGTAGCAAACCCAGGCTGAACGTCCTCATAAGCGGCTTCAAGACCATGCCCAAAAGCCAACGTGTCATAGTTCCGCATATCCATCGCTTCGCCAAAAGGAGACCACAACCACCCCCTCAGTATCGCCGCCGCCGAAGACGCATTTTTGACCTCCAAAGCCGCAGGAAAGGCTTGCCAAAAATCCCGAATACTTAAAGACAAACCTCCCGACACATCGCCCACAAACGCCAAACCCGCAGACCGTTTGCCACCATTCGCATCAATCCAAGCACCTTTATCGTGTGTCCTTTTTTGAATTGAAAAACCATCCGCTGTGTTTTGCGTCAATCGGAAATCACGCCAGACTGCCCAGTCTTTAATGAGGTCTTTTCCTTTTTGGTCATATTTATCGGTGTTTGGCACACGTTTTCCTAAGATTTGGTCTTCATACACGTTTTTTTTATCCAAAATCAAAGGTCTTCGACCTGTTAACGGCTGAATCGGTTCAGACCAAATGCCACCTTCGCCCTCCGTTTCACCCCCAAAACGGACATGCCGATTCAATATCTCTTCATGCATCGGCACATCGAACTGCCAACCAAAACCTTTGATGAAATCCGTTTCGGCTTCACCATCATATATCAAAGTTTGAACAATCCGCACGTTTTCGACACCCGCATAAAAATATAATCTAACGATAAAAGGTAACCATTCACGGGTTGGGTTTTGAGTTTTGGGTTTTGAGTTTTGAAAATTACCCTCTATGCGAATGACTGTTTTGAGATCCCCTTTTTGTTCAATCGTTACTTTTTGAATCTGACTTTTAAAAGTCTCTTTCTTCATATCTGCTAAAAAATCATCATCGGGCACATTTTGCCAAAGGCAAGTCAAATGCCCACCGTTGCCAATGATTTTATCATTCATGGTCAATGAATCAAGCAAAATATTGCCAGTTTTAGGAATTTTACACCCAATTCTACCATTTTTCACATTTATACTGAGGGGTGTCTCTTTGACTTCAATACCAACACTTTTAGGGTTTTCAGCTTTGCCGATACTCAATTCAAAAGCCTTTTCTCCTCCTTCGGCAACAGTTGCCAAACCGAGCCATTTCAAAGAACCATCGTCCCAATAGGCGTTTGTCCAAGTTTGCAAAGGCAAAGATTTACCGTTGTTGTCTTTCAATATGAAAGATTCTTTGGGCTGTACTTCACCCCTTTTGAACGGAACGCCCCAACTGATACCTGTTTTTACTGAGGGGGGTGTTTCCGACAGCCAATTGAGGACAATTGGCTGTTTTTGGGCAACTAAAACACTTGTTTTTAATATGAAAAAGAGGATTAGGAAAGGCAGTATTTTTTTCATTGTTTAGTTGA
>JAYTMI010000291.1:0-5690 GCA_043728625.1 Saprospiraceae bacterium
TGAAACCTTTCCGCCCAATGCTTACAAAAATGAAGACGTCGGTGCTGCCAATAATTGGGCAGGGATGTCCGTAGATAAAAAACGGGGTATTTTGTATGTCCCAACAGGTTCCGCCGCTTATGATTTTTATGGCGGCAATCGGGTTGGCAGTAACTTGTATGCCAATTGTCTTTTGGCTTTGAATGCGCGGACTGGCGAACGCATTTGGCACTATCAAACCATGCACCACGACATTTGGGATAGAGATTTGCCCGCACCGCCCAACCTCATCACCATCAAAAAAGGCGGTAAAACCATAGATGCCGTGGCGCAAGTGACTAAACAAGGATACATTTTTGTTTTTGATAGAGTGACAGGCGTGCCTTTATTTCCAATCAGGGAAGTGAAAGCACCTAAATCTGACCTCGACGGTGAAGTGACTTGGAAAACGCAACCTGTTCCCACATTACCGAAGCCTTATGCGCGCCATGCCTATCAATTGACCGAAAAAGACATCAGCCCGTACGCTGAAAATCGGGATGAATTGGTCAAACGGTTCAAAACCTATAAAACCAAACGGTTTGCTCCGCCCAGTAAAGAAGGAACGGTCATTTTCCCCGGTTACGATGGTGGTGCAGAATGGGGTGGCGCAGCAGCAGACCCTAAAGACGGTATCATATATGTCAACAGCAACGAAATGCCTTGGATTCTGACCATGGTTGAATCACCTTCTGAAGATGCTTTGTCGCATTTGACCTTAGGCGAAAAGACTTATAACATATCGTGCAGTGCTTGTCATGGCGCAGAACGCAAAGGCAACCCCCTCAGTAATTTCCCTTCTTTGATTGATATTGGCAAACGCCTGGACAGAGCCGCTATCAGCACCATCATCACAAAAGGCAAAGGCATGATGACGGGTTTAAGTACTTTGAGCACCGACGAAAAACAAGCCGTCATTGATTTCCTATTGGGCATGGAGAAAAAAGAAGTAACTGCTTCGGCTAATCCGACCGTTAAAAAACCTAATTTACCTTACAAAGGAACAGGTTACAATAAATTTTTGGACAACAAAGGACATCCCGCCATCTCGCCACCGTGGGGAACGCTCAATGCCATAAATTTGAACACAGGCAAGTATATTTGGAAAATTCCTTTTGGCAATGAACCCAATTTAGACATCAAAGGAACAGGCTGTGAAAACTATGGCGGTCCTGTCGTCACTGCCAGCGGTCTGTTGTTCATTGCAGCCACAAAAGATGGTCAATTCCGTGCTTTTGATAAGAAAACAGGCACATTACTATGGGAAACAACGCTGCCTGCTGCCGCTTTCGCTACGCCTGCTACTTATATGGTCAATGGCAAACAATATATTGTCTTGCCTTGTGGTGGGACTAAATTAGGCACTAAAAAAGGGAATCAATACGTTGCGTTTGCCTTGCCATTCTAATAATAATAATGCCATTTATGTTTGTTCATGGGAAATACAGTATGTCTTGTCCTCCATTTTGTTGACCATCAAAAGTGGAAATAACAGAAAAATAATTCCTTTAAAGTCAGATACCGTTGTTGTTGGTTTAATTTTTGCAAAGCCTTATTGAGCAAAAAAAAAACAATGACGTTTTATACTATTATAATTAGAGCTATAGTTTCGTGGAAAATAGGTCGGCTTGCCAGAATAGGATTAGCCATTGGGTTTTTAGTGCTTACAACAGTTGCCAAAGCACAGTTCACGGCACTCACCAACGAGACACTCGTCAACACCGTTACGGCTGGTGATCAGTGGGATTATTGGTGGTCCGTTCGGACGGTAGCCGTTCAGCCTGATGGTGGATTTATCGCTTCCATTCTGTTATTAGTACGCTTTCAAGAATGATAATGATGCAAAACTCGATTAAAACGCTGGTTATCGTCCTTATTTTCACGCTCGCAACTTATGAAGTATCATTTGCGCAACAAAAACAATTGAGGGGTTGGTCTGAACCATTGTTCGAGGATAACGCAGCAGAATTCGATGCCCAACCAGGTTCTTTTGAATTTTGTACAAGTTTCGGCTCATCACCAAGTCTATTTGGGTGGAGGAACGACCTCTGTTGGGAAGTAGAAGCTATGATAACCAAAAAATTGGGCATCGAATCTGGATTCTATACCACATGGCTTCAACAACCCGATAAGATTAAACAGACAGAATCTACAAGGACGGCAATAGGACTTCAATATACTTTAAAAAATACCCGTAGCGAAGCATGGGCAACAGGTATAGATTTGCTTTCTCCTGGTTGGGCTCCTCGTGGGCAACAGCAAACAGAAGGTTGGGGTTTCAAACAAAACATCATATACGCGCGTAGATGGCTCGGTGGCGTTGATAGTCAATGGCGTTTGACACCAAAATTCGAAGTTTCTGGCAAGCATTGGCAGTTCGGAGGTACTGTGCAGGGTGCTTTTTTTTTGGCAAAACGACTGCTTCAGCCTTGGCATCGAGCTTGGCGGAGGCTTAGACAAAACGCCATTAGCCTTTGTTGCACCCCAGGCTGGAATTTATTTAGGGGCTTTTTCGGTTTGGTTGGGATGGTGGCAGCCTACTTATTTCAAAATAGAAAAAGCAGCAGGCTACTTGAGCATCAACCTTTGTTATAATTGGGCAAAGTCCGATATGTAAATAAATTCCTAAATGCTTATTGACCTAAAAGTTTGGATAAATCCACAGATAATGCAGTCTTTAAAACCTTCCATCTCCTTTTATTTTGAATACAAGCCGTCTATCAACCGACCAATACCCAACGGATTGCTGTCTTTCAAAGCATCAGGCAAAGCCGTTTCTGGAAAATCTTGAAAGCAAACAGGACGTGTAAACCGATAAATCGCAGCTGTTCCAACGGAGGTACTTTGAGGCGCACTCGTCGCAGGATAAGGTCCGCCATGCACCATTGCCGAAGTCACTTCCACGCCAGTTGGGAAACCATTGAATACCAAACGCCCTACTTTTGTCGTCAAAACCTGTATCAAATCGGCATATTCTGCCAAATCTTCCGCCGTTCCGTAAATTGTTGCGGTCAAATGTCCTTTTAAGTTTTTTGCAAAAGCCAACATTTGAGCTTTATCATCAGCAACAACGCCGACGGTTGAAGGACCAAAAACCTCCTCCAAAATTTCAGGATTTTTGAGGGCAGTTTCCACCGTTGTTTTCAGTAGATGCGGTTGTGCTGCACTGCCTGAAAAGTCGGTCATTGCCATGGCACCAGCCGTTTGTCGCTGATGCGAAACACCTAACATATAAGCGTTTTTGATGCCTTGTGTCAACAATGTTGCCGAAGGGATTTTACTCAATTGCATTGAAATTTCTTTGAAGACCCCCTCAGTATTTTCTTCATTTTGAACAACAAAAACGCCTGGATTAGTACAAAACTGACCTCCTCCTAAGGTAACAGACTGCGCCAAACCGGCAGCTAAAGCAGCCGTTTTCTCTTTCAAAATATTAGGCAAAAAGAAAACAGGATTCGTGCTACCCATTTCAGCATACACAGGAATCGGTTCTGGTCTTTTGGCGGCAATATCAAACAACGCTTTTCCGCCACGGAATGAGCCTGTGAAACCTACCGCTTTTACTGAGGGGTGCTGGACCAACGCCTTCCCTACTCTATTCGATGCACCTTGCACCAACGAAAAAACACCATTGGGCATCTTGCACTTTTTAACCGCTTTCAAAATCGCTTGCCCTACCAATTCGCATGTGGCTGGATGCGCTGGATGCGCTTTAAAAACGACAGGACAACCCGCCGCCAATGCCGAAACAGTATCACCACCCGCCGTCGAAAATGCCAAAGGAAAATTACTCGCCCCAAAAACTGCCACAACGCCCAAAGGCATTTGCATCTGCCGAATATCTGATTTTGGCAGCGGTTTTCGGTCGGGCTGTGCGCGGTCAATTCGAGCATTGACCCATTCGCCACCCCTCAGTAATTGGGCAAAAAGACGCAATTGTCCCATCGTTCTACCTCTTTCTCCTTGCAAACGGGCTTCAGGCAACGCTGTTTCTGACATCGCAGTATGAATCAATGTATCGCCCAAGTTGAGTATTTCATCCGCTATTCTCTCTAAAAAAACAGCACGTTCCACATCCGATTTTTGACGATAAGTGTCAAACGCTTGCTCTGCCAATACCACTGCACGACTTATTTCCGCATTTGTTGCTTCGTTAAAAACAGCATCAAGTGGTTCATTTGTGCTTGGATTAAAGGCAGAAAATTGCACTTTACCCCTACCCGATTGGCTTTTGCCTATTAATTGTTTTCCTGAAATCATGATTATTTAAGTAAAAGATTATTTCATCAGACAAGTAAATAAGTATTTAATTATCTAATTAAAAAAGTAAGTCCTTATATCATTATGCACTTACAATATTTTTCAAAACACCAATATGGTCAATTTCTATCAGAATTTCATCGCCCGCTTGCAGTGTAAACGGATAATCAGGCACAATACACGTCCCTGTCATCAAATAGACACCATGCGGGAAAGTACATTCACGGGTCAAATACTCTACTAATTCCGTATGACTCCGCTTCATTTGCGAGATAAATGTCTCACCTTCAAACACCAAATTGCCTTCTCTAAGAATTTCAAGGCGTATTTTAGCATCCAAATCAATCGCCTTTTCAGGCACATATAAACAAGGTCCCAAACCTGCACATTTATCATACACTTTTGCTTGCGGCAAATAAAGCGGATTTTCACCTTCAATACTCCTCGAACTCATATCGTTACCAACCGTGTAACCGACAATTTTGTTTGTTGAAGTAATGAACAAAGTTAATTCCGGTTCTGGCACATCCCAAGTCGAGTCTTTGCGAATATTGACAAAACCATTCGTCCCAACTGCCCGATTCGCCGTTCCTTTAAAGAAAATCTCTGGACGTTCAGCATCATATACTTTATCATAAAACGTATCGCCGCCCGATTCCTTAGATTCTTCCATACGTGCCACTTTGCTACGTAGATAAGTAACGCCTGCCGCCCAAATCTCTTGACTTTGAATCGGGGCAAGGATTTTTTGTTCCGCAAACCACGGGGCGTCCAATGGTTGATGCAATGCCGTCTGTGCTTTCAACCAATCATGAAGATCATCGCGATTGATAAATTCATCCCACTTTGCTTGATAAAAAAAATAGAACAAACTCTTTTTTACAGATTCGACAACGATGCCATCTTCTAATTTATAGACTTTCATCAGCTTTATGTTTTGTTATTAAAATATCAAAATGTAAAGGAATAAAAAAGTGGCTGGATAGCCCACCCTATTCAAAAAAACTTTGCGAAAAACACCCCCTCAGTATCATCAGCCTCACAATATGCAAAAAAATGAGGATAAAGAAGCCTAAAAATTAATACCAAAATATTGATTTTTAATCAATTAGGAATATCTACACTAAATCATATTTAGTCAATAATTCTTGCTACCAATCGAGCCCTTACACTTACACACGCGAAAGAGTATATAAGTATAAGCCTACCCACTCTTTTACTTATATACTCTTTTACTTATTTAAGTAAGTAAGTTCTACTTTGGCACTTTACAACGGGTCAATTGGTTATGGGGCTACGCCCCTCGAGGATAAAAGATGATTGGACGAAGGCTACCAACGTTAACTTCCTAACGGAGCTTTTTTAGATATAAACACGTTTAAAAGCTCCGTTAGGAGGTTAACGTTGGTAGC
>JAYTMI010000292.1:0-3940 GCA_043728625.1 Saprospiraceae bacterium
TGCCTTCAAAACGATATTTTCATTTTTCAAACCATTGTCTGTCAAGTATTTAGCAATTTTTTCTAATCGTTTCATGGAAAAATATAAATCGAAAGATACTTTTTCACCTTCAGTGTTATTCCCCGTCAAAACGATTTTTAAGTTTGGAAACTGCTTTACCAATCCCAAAGTCGTCCGCAATTGTACCACATTTGCCCCCCTCAGTAAATCATCGTCGTTGTCATAAAAAAGCGGATCCAATGTCACTTCTACTATCTTTTGCTCTTGGGGTTTATCCAAATTTGCCAACGCCTCTTCTTTTTTCATCTGCTCAATGAGGTGAAAAGCGACAGGTACTGAGGGGTTCTGTTCAGGTTGAAATTTTTTGAAAAGAGCCGTGTAAATGTCGCGTTTGCCAAAACCTTCTTTGCGACTTGAGCAAAAATAAGCCCTCATGCCATCGGAAGTCAACCTAAAAAACATATCATCGCCAGCCGAGTTTATCGGCTTACCGAGATTGGTAGCGTACATAAAACGGAGGCTATCGGGGTCAAAAGCAGATTTAAAGACATCAAAACCACCGAAAGAAGCCGTTGAATTGGAAGAAAAGTACAACGTACGCCCATCTTTTGCCAAAAAAGGCGTTGTTTCGTCAAAAGCTGTATTTACACCTTTGCCCAAATTTTTAGGCGTACGCCAAGCACCATCAGCCAAAACGGTGTAGTATAAATCCAAGCCGCCAAAGCCTTCGGGTCGTCGTGCTGCAAAAATAAGTATCGAATCATTGAAAAAACAAAGGGAATTATCACCATTTTCAGGTGACATCGGTACGACGAGACGGGGCGGTAAACTACGTGTTTGGTCTTCCGTTTTGAAGGTATCAACCAAAATATCGCCACTAAAACCATTCAAACTTCGGAAAAAAACAAGGGCATTACCGTTATTTGTAATGTCCAAAAGCCATTCATCTCGCGCTGAATTGATGAGGATATTGTCCAATCGAGTCGGGCTATGCCAATCACCACCGTCAATGTCTGTCAAGTAAATATCGTTGAAATAACGCCCATTTCTAACATCTGAAAAGCCTTGGTCATTGCGCAAACCGCCTTCTGAATCTTCTCGAGCCGATGAAAAATAGATGCGATCATCAATCGTCGCACTTTGGATCGGGGCAAATTCGTCGAAACGGCTGTTGACGGCTTCGCCCAAATTTTCGACCAAAGCCATGTCTGTTTGCGACATAATTTTCAGACCCGATGCACACCTCTGTACATCACCCACAACCCGACGGCGTTCAGGGTGTTTTTCGTCCGCAACACTCAAAAACCGCTTGTAATTCTTTATCGCTTCTTTAAAATTCAATTCCTCGTGATAGACCCGCGCCAAGTAAAGTAATACTGAGGGGTTTGGATTTTTCACATTTAAGGCTATTGGAGACAGATATTGCTTCGCTTTTTGCAGCTCATTAGCATGGTAAGAGGCAATACCTATTGCTTGAGAGACTTCCAAATCACCGCTTTTTTGTTCATCGTAACGCGTCAAAAGCTCTAATGCTTGTCGGTAATTACCACGTTCATACAATTTCAATGCATCTTCTTTGAGCCTGCCCAAAGGTTGTGCGACTATTGTTGCAGTGAATAAAAAAAGCGTTGTTGTTATCAGCCAAAACCGTAAATTCATGATAATCAAAGTAGTAAGACAAAAGGTGTTAAGATAATAGACGACTCAAAATATAGCGTTTGAGTGCTTTATTTTCGCAAAAATAACCATTTTCATTCAAACCCCTGTAACAGGTAGGACTTTAAAACCCATTTCAGATAACACTTTTTTTGCATCAACAATATTCTTGCAAAATCCCAGAACGAAACCGCCGCCACCTGCACCGCATAATTTTAATTTAAAAACGTCATTCGATAGACCTTCAAGCCAGACATTTTTGATCGCTAAGGGTATCATTTCAGTAAAAAAACGATATTGGAAAAAACTTATTTGATGCACTATGTCAAAAAGAATTTCTGTTTTGTTTTGTAAAAACACCGCAATCGCATCGTCCACATAAGGCACTAATTCGTTATCAATCAAAGCATTATAAGAAGGAATCTGTTCACATTTATTCATAAAAAAATGAACAAGCGGCTCTGTTTTTCGTGGCTGATGCGTGTCGAGTAAAAACATTTGCGCATCGCTTTTTAGATTATCCAAAACGGCGATTGACTTGTCTTTTTTTATCAAAACAGGTTTTTGAAGGTAACTCACCAAAGGGTCAAGCCCAGAGCTTGAACCATGAAAAAAACTTTCTATTTTACCTAAAACGCTTTTTAACTCGTTGATAGATAAGTCTTTATTTAAACCATAAACATCATACATGGCAGCCACCAATGCGCCTGAACTGCCCGCACCATAGCCTCGTGGAATGTTGGAATCGAAAAATTTTCCTTTTTTTAATTCTCTCAATGCCCCCTCAGTATCCAAGGCGATTTCACCCTTTCCCACTAAATTTTTCAGATAAACAACCCATTTCGATAGGTCCATTTGCTTAGAAGTATCATTGGAATAAGCCCAGCGTCCACCAAACTGTGCATAAGGTATTGCTAAGGCTTGTGAGCCACGCAACACGGAATATTCGCCAAAAAGGAGGAGTTTTGATGGATATTGCACCGATTGATTATTGTTTATTGATGATTGATTAATTGTAGTCGTAGTGTCGGGGTGATTAGCAAACACCCCGACACTGAGAATTTACTACTTCACAATGCAGCCATTTTGCCAACCTTGGGGCGGCGCAACCAATGCCAATTTTCCTTCCGCATTTTCAGCCATCAAGACCATGCCGTTTGACTCGATGCCCATCATTTTACGGGGCGCGAGGTTTGCTAAAATGACGACTTGCTTACCAACGATTTCTTCGGGCGTAAAATGTTTGGCAATACCTGACAAAATAGTTCTTGTTTCAAAGCCTAAATCAACGCTTAGTTTCAAGAGTTTATCGGATTTTGGCATTTTTTCAGCCGTCAAAACAGTGCCTGTACGGATGTCCATTTTTGCAAAATCATCATACGTAATCGTCTCTGCGAGCGGTACATACTGAGGGGTCGCCTCAACCTCTGCAACAGCCGCCTCATCATTATCCACTATCAACTGTCCACTATTCTCCAAATCGGTCATTTCCAATTTTTTTATCTGAGCATCAATCACTTCGTCGCCAATGCGGGTGAATAGATGTTCTGTTTCATTTAACGGAGACCCCTCAGTAATAAGCGGCTCACTGCTACGCAATTTCGTAAGCATATCCGCCCAATCACCATTTTGTAAATCTTTGACATTCAATATCTTAGCTAAACGTGCCGATGTAAACGGTAAAAAAGGCTGCATAACAACCATCAACGCTGCCACGATTTGCATACCGACATTCAACGTCGCTGCGGCGGCATCACGGTCGGTTTTAATGGCTTTCCACGGTTCGTTGAATTGTAAAAATTGGTTGCCATGCGTCGAAATATCCATCACCGTTTGGAGGGCATTTCTGAAATCGAACTTTTCGATGAAATCGCCCAAAGTCTCCAATTCTTTCAACAGTTTTTCAATTTCTACTGAGGGAGCTACTTTTGCCGTTGCATTATCGCTTGACGAAACTGTTATGCCTTCCGAAATCGCAGGTACTTTGCCGTCAAAATTTTTAGCGGTCAAAACAACCACACGGTTGATAAAATTAGCCAAATTACCTACCAATTCATTGTTGTTCGATTCTTGAAAACGTTTCCAAGTGAACTCTGAATCCTGCAATTCGGGCATATTTTTAATCATATTGTAGCGCAAAACGTCTTGTTTGCCTTCAAAATCCTTGTCTTCCAAGTATTCATGCACCCAAACCGCCCAGTTTTTAGAAGTTGAAATTTTACGTCCTTCCAAGTTCATAAACTGATTGGCAGGGACATTGACAGGCAACACATAGTCGCCATGT
>JAYTMI010000293.1:0-2640 GCA_043728625.1 Saprospiraceae bacterium
CTCTTGAAAGTCCACAGGTTTATGTTGTAAAGCCTTTACTTGCTCTTGCCAAATCTGTGCAATCAAAACCGAAGCCGTGTGGTGCAACAGCGTTTCAAACAGAAAAACATAGTCGTACAGCAACTCGCGGTAATATTCGCTCGATTTGTCATCAGGTTCAGCCGTTATTTGACGAATATGCACACCGAGTGTATAAGACAGGGTTTTGAGCAACTCCGAAATCTTTTTGCCATTCGCCATATTGCCCCGCCGCAGATTAGTCGCCAGTTTTTTAATCGCATTAAAGCTGGGGCTGTCCACGTTTTCCAAAGCATAAATCAAATTGTCCAAAAAAATGGTGTGGTTGACCCCCTCAGTATCCGAGACCATTTTGGCAGAAAACGGCAGCGTGTAATTGCTGTCTTCAAAACCTTCACGTATATATAGACCCCAATCAAAACTGTCTGTTTTTATATCCGACACCCGACCAATGCCACGCTCATTGGTAAACGCAATGCCTTTTTGTTGAAATTTAGCGTCTTTAACGACCTCTTCAAACGCTTCACGCACAGGGCGACCCAATGACAGATATTGATAAAACTGCGTGGCGACCCAAACGGCTTTGGTATCTTCAATCGGACGTTGCGTTGCAATAACAAACGGAATATTGGCGGCATGAAAATAACCGACTTGCCCTTTTGAGGCACAGCCATTGATAAAAACCAATTTCAAAGTACCCAAAGATTTGAGTTTGTCGGTTAAAGCGAGCGCATCGGCATCGGTGTCATTGAGGCGCAAGGACGCACCGTTGGCATGACCCGCATAATGCAACACTTCCACCTCTCGATTCGGCACATTCAGTTCTTTGATGATGTCCGCCGTCGTGGTTTCGGGCAGTAAAACGACTTCGTAATTCTTTCGAGATGCGGCGTTGAGTAAAAACTGTATGTCTTTGCCTTCGCGGGCGAGCATTTGCAGCCTATCATTAGGGTCATTGGCTGTGACAATGAGAATGTTTTTCATTTTGTTTATTTTTAAGTCATAATGTTGTTTAGCAAATGTAACAAAAGAATTGATAAACAAGAATATTTCAAAAGATAATTTTGATTTTAGTAATGGCTAAAAAATTATTATTTGGTAGACTATTTTAGATACAACATAAACCATTAACTCAAAAGCTTATCCTCATCGCACCTTTCCCTATTGCACAGCTCTTTTGCAACATCTTTCAAATAAAAAAAACATAACACCATAGGGGTAAAACATTTTGTGTTTGTCCTTTAAAAGTGAATATCTGTCTTAAAATTGTAAGAGTTTATCCTAAACGGGCAATCAATCAGTAACAAAATCCTCTTAACGAAAGTCTTAGCTTTAGGTTTTTCGATTTGACTAAATTATTAACAATCAATGATTTACGAACAGTTTAAAAGCCCCCCCTCAGTATATTTGCCGTTTGTCGGATATTTTTAGAGACTCATCGAAGGACAAAAGATTGAACGACATTTAGACGACATTTTTTAACGTTTAACCGAAAAACCTTTACTTGTAAGCGTCTTTGCAACCAATTTTGTCCTATTAAAAATCACTCGACTATTTTTTTGAAAACAATTTTAAGTCATGAAAAAGCACACTTTTAATTTTTACAACATCACTCAACTGTTTAATCAATCTCTAATTTTTAAAATGAAAAAGCTAAATTCTCTATTCACTGTTCTTTGTTTTATTCTTTTAACAAGTTTCCAACTTAAAGCCCAACACATCAGCGGTATCGTAACAGACGCACAAGGCAAAACGCAGGAATTTGCCACTGTCTTACTGATGAAAGCCCAAGATTCGACCCTCACCAAAGGGGCTATTACCGATTTTGACGGCAAATTTGATATTGAAGGCGCAGCGCAAGGGCGTTATTACACCCAAATCAGCGTTGTCGGTTTCAAAAACTTTAGTTCAAAAGCCTTTGATTTTGATGGCAAAAGCACGATTCAATTAGAAAAGACCGTGCTTCAAAGTCTTGACAAAGAATTACAAGCCGTGACCATCACAGCACGCAAACCGATGATTGAAGTCAAAGCCGACCGCACTGTTTTTAATGTTGAAGACAGCCCCAATGCTATTGGTTTGACCGCTTTGGAATTGTTGCGCAAAAGTCCGGGCGTTCAGATTGATAAAGATGAAAACGTGCTTTTGAAAGGCAAACAGAATGTTTTGGTCTATATCAATGGCAAACCAAGCCAAATGAGTGGACGAGACTTGGCTTCATTTCTAAAAGGCATCAATTCTGCCGACATCGAAGCGATAGAAATTATCGCAAATCCAGGGGCAAAATTCGATGCAGCGGGCAATGCAGGTATTGTCAATATCCGTTTGAAAAAGAACAAAAAACTGGGTACAAATGGTAATATCTCTGTGGGTGTCGCACAAGGTTTTACACCCAAGACAGATGCCGCATTGAGCCTTAACTACCGTGGTGCAAAATGGAATTTGTTCAGCAATTACAGCTACAATTGGGGTGAAAACCGCAATACAATGGCACTTGATAATATTATTGACCTCAAAAATGGTCAATACGATAATTTGTGGATCAATCGGAACAATCAAAGCTGGACAAACAATGACCACAATTTTAAAGTGGGTGCAGACTACACGCTCAACTCTAAAAAC
>JAYTMI010000294.1:0-4164 GCA_043728625.1 Saprospiraceae bacterium
AAATTATACATTCAAATTAGGAATCAACAATATCACCAACGAACAGTACTTTACGAAACGTCCAACAGGCTACCCTGGTGTTGGCGTTTGGAGTTCGGATGGACGTTCGATTGTTGGTACGATTGTCATAAAATACTGAGGGGGGTATTTTCCTAATAAAAAACGAGACTGCTTCTAAGAGGCAGTTTCGTTTTTTATTTGTTAGAGATTGTTTTTTTTTAATTCTACTCCCTCAAAAAATCCAATTCCTCTTGCTCTGGATTGAAACGGGCGATGACAGACGGCTCACTACGTTCTTTGTTATCTTGTTTGTATTTAACGACCAAATCCACCAATTCAAGAATATTAGAGCTGATTTCGCCATAATGAGCGGGAAAAGGTTGCCCTGACTGATTGGCGGAAGTCGAAACGATGGGTTTGCCCAACTGCTTAATTAACTCTCGACAAAACACATCTTGAGTAATCCGAATTGCTACACTGCCATCGGGCGCAAGGACGTTGGAAGCCACACCGAACGATTCGTCGTAAATGATGGTCAACGGTCGAGAATGATAAGCTAAAAGTGTCTCAACACGCGGATGAATGTCCCCGACATATTTTTTTAGCATTTCTAACGAATCAACAAGCAGAACGTAGCCCTTTTCAGGTTGACGGTTTTTGATTTCGCTGATTTTATTGACAGCTGTTTCGTTTGTTGCATCACAACCAATGCCCCAAATCGTGTCAGTTGGATACAAAATGACCCCTCCTTGACGAAGGGTATTTAATATTTCTAAAAATTTTTCGTTTTCAAACATAAATCCTTAAATTTGTTTACTTATTGGAATATTATTTTGCTAAACGCAACCGCGTTTCAACGATTTGTCGTTTATATTGTTTAGATAAGTTAAAACATCTATGAAACGACAAAAGTAGATGCTTTGGTCAAAAACACAACCATTTTTTTTTTAAGCCTAAATAATTTAATCATCAAACGACAAATACCACCTAATGCTTTTGAAAAAAACAATCCAAATATTTTGCTTTTTGACCATACTGACCCCCTCAGTATTGGTGGCTAAACATATTGTAGGTGGTGAAATCACTTATACTGTTGTCTCAAAAACATCGACTTCCAATCGCTATCGTTTTACCATGAAAATATGGCGTGATTGCTACACAAATGGCGGTGCTCAATTAGATGGTATCGCCCCAATTGGCATTTATCGCAGCAATTCCAATACCGTAGTAGAGTCCTTTGGCGTTCCTTTGACAAGAAGAACAGATCGCTTGCCTACACCCAGTATCCCGTGTTTGATACCGCCCGATGTTTGCGTTGAAGAAGGTGTTTATGAATGGGAAAAAGATTTGCCCATTATCAATGACACCTATATTATATTGTATCAGCGTTGCTGCCGCAACGAAACCATCAACAACATCAATGCTCCTGGAGATGTCGGGGCGACTTATTTTGTCGAAATAACGCCTTTAGGTCAACAAACAGCTAATAATTCGCCTACTTTCAAAAACTTTCCGCCCATCGTTATATGCGCAAATGAAAAATTAAATTTCGACCACTCTGCTGCTGATGCAGAAGGCGACCAATTGACCTATTCGTTTTGTTTACCTTTGGGTGGTGGCGGTAAAGGAGGTAATATTGGTTGTGCAGGAACAACACCTAATCCTCCCTGTTGGCCCGCGCCGAATGATGTGAACTTCAAATCACCGACCTACTCATATTTACAACCTTTGGCGGGCAACCCTATTGTGAGTATTGATTCACGGACTGGCAGAATTATAGGTATTCCGCAAACAATTGGGCAATTTGTTGTCGGAGTATGCGTAGCGGAATATCGAGGAGGGCAACTTTTGGGCACTGTACATCGAGATTTTCAGTTTAATGTTGCAAAATGCGACCCCACAGTAAAAGGAAAAGTGACAGCTGACTCTGTTTGGGCGAACAATTATCTAATCAAGTCGTGCGGCAATCCGAATGTAGCAATCAATAATTTGAGCCTTGACCGTACATATATTTCAGATTTCCGTTTTGATATTCTTATTCAAAATCAAGTTAAAACGTTTAAAGAATG
Source organism: Saprospiraceae bacterium (assembly GCA_043728625.1). Classification (GTDB taxonomy): domain Bacteria; phylum Bacteroidota; class Bacteroidia; order Chitinophagales; family Saprospiraceae; genus JAAFJT01. Next base: position 2,070 of record JAYTMI010000294.1, read on the forward strand.
GAGTCCTATCGTAGCATTTCCTGACACCGGCGTTTATTCGGGTAATCTCTTTTTGAACCCGGGTACACAATGTTCGGATACCATCAATCTATTTTTTCGCATATTTCCATCGGTCAAAACCGATTTTAGTTTTAAGTATGATACTTGTGTGGCGGGAGCCGTCACGTTTTCAGACAAATCTATTTCTCCTTCTGGTGAAATCATCAAATGGCGATGGCTTTTTGGGGATGGGAGTGAAACAACGTTACAAAATCCTAGTCACCAATACGACACGCCTGGCAATAAGAAAATCGTGCTAAGCATAGAAAATGAAAAAGGGTGTAAGGCAGATACGACCCAAAACCTCCAATGGCTGCCCGTACCAGCTCTTCTGTTAGTGGAACCAACTACATTTACGGGTTGTTCGCCAGTGAAAGTCTTTTTTAATAATATTTCAAAACCAATAGACTCCACATATACTATTAAGTGGGATTTCGGCGATGGTGGCAAAGGCTCTGCTATTAGCCCAACTTATACTTATCTAAATCCCGGTGTTTATAATGTCAATTTGGAAGTCATTTCACCCATAGGTTGTAAAACAAGCCGTAATTTTCCAAATTGGATAAGGGTTAAACAAGGCACAAAAGCAGATTTCAGCTATTCTCCTGAACAAGTTTCGACGTTCAAAAACACAGTAACATTTACGGACAAATCAGCTTTTGCGACGCAATGGCAATGGTCATTTGGCACACAAGGCTATTCTATTAATCAAAACCCTGTTTTTAAGTTTCGAGATTCTGGCGTTCAAAGCGTGAAACTTTTGGTCTCAAACTTCGCAGGTTGTTCGGATACAATTGTGAAACTCATAGATGTCATCCCTCAAGTAACCTATTGGTTGCCCAATGCTTTTACGCCCAATGAGGATGGTCACAATGATTCATACAAAGGCACTGGCATTACTGAGGGGATGAAAGATTTTGATATGAAAATATTTAACCGTTGGGGAGAACAAGTTTTTCAAACCTCTGACCCCAATGACAGTTGGAATGGTTTGAAAAACAATCGAGGTCAACCATCTCCACAAGGCGTTTATCTTTGCGTTGTGACTTATATGTCACCGCGAGGTGAAAAGTTTGAGTTAAAAAGCTATGCAACTTTACTGCGTTAACATCTCATAAAAAAGCTGATAAATATTGATTTTCAATATTTTATCAGCTTTTTTATGTTCTACCCTATTTTTAATGAAAGAATTAGAACAATGGAAAAAAAAATTTATCTCGTTGTTAAAATTTTACTTTTTGACTTGTTCACTCTCCACCCTGTATGGATATGTCCAAAATCCTCATCCTAATTTTTACCTATTTCAACCATAAATTCACCCTTTTCAAAAAAAGAAAGCAAAGAACTTTCAAACAGTCAAAATCTCACCTATTTTTGAGGTTATTTTTGTGAGAAACAAATCTTTGATATAACACATTCAATGCGCTGCTATTTTGAAAAAAAGTCAACTTTTTATTGGAATCCTCTTTTTCTGCTTTGCAAGTTTATCCCCCTCAATATTGCGGGCAAGTCATATCGTAGGTGGTGTAATTACATATAAGTTTGTCAGCCGAGACACCCTCACCAAACGTATTACCTATCACTTTACGATGAAAATTTATAGAGACCTCTATGGCTCCAATGGAACGGGTTTAGATGCTCGCGCCAATATCGCTGTATTGACACAGGGAGCCAGCGGGGCATACACACTTTACAGCAGTCGTCAAGTAAATATATTAAGCAAAGGCAATGTTGTAATAAACAAGCCACCTTGTTCTGAGATACCCGCTAATATAGGTGTTGAGGAAGGCATTTATGAATGGGATGAAGTCCTTGTGGAATCAACGACCAGTTATGCTGTAACTTATCAACGGTGTTGCCGCAATGGCACTATTGCGAGCATTTATAACCCTGGAACAACTGGTTCAACATATACCGTTGAAATAACAGCCGAATCGCAACGTACCAATAACAGCAGCCCAACCTTTAATAATTTTCCACCTTCAATTATCTGTGCCAATGAACCTCTAATCTACGACCATTCGGCTTCAGATACTGAGGGGGATCAATTAGTCTA
>JAYTMI010000295.1:0-1626 GCA_043728625.1 Saprospiraceae bacterium
TACCATTTGTTTTTCCATTTTTTCGTTTTGTTTTTCGTAGAAGGTGACCCCTCAGTAATCTGCTTTTTTTTCAAAGAACTTTATAAAACCGCAGCAAAACATGGTCGCTCATCCGCGCCCCTGTCGAGATAACAACCGCCTTGTTGAGCCACGCATATTTGCCATCAGCGACTTCAAAACTCGCTGCTGTGCGCATATAATATTCCGAAGGGTCAACCTTTTCGCCTTTTGCCATACGGGCTAAAACTTCGGGTTTGGCGTGTCGAATCCCTTTGTTTTGGATATAAATCAAGACACCATCATCAGTTTTGAGGGTATAACGGGCTTCCAAATCGGCTGTACCATCTGCTCGAACCGTTTGCCAATCTGCACCACCTGACACGACAACGCCGCGTATATTGGGTCCTTCAAACGTGCCGCCGTTGATGGGAATGATGCGCCGTTTGCCATAAGTTGTAATGCCGATTTCATGCACAGGGTCAAGCGTAACTTTGGCTTCGAAGATAAATTCGAGTTTGGGTTCGGGTAAGCCGCTTTGGGCTGCCGCTTTTGATGTTGCTAAAAGGAGGAAAAAGAGTAATAATTTGCTTGAAAACTTCATTTTTATCGCTTTTTTTAAGTAAAATACTGAGGGGTCAAATCCCCATCCTAAAATCCGTAACACTCTGTTCTGAAAAATCTATTTTTTCAAAAACAGACGAATTACCGTTCCCCGCAGGTGATTGTGTACCAATGCCGACCTTGATTACTGAGGGGTATTCATTTTTGAAAACACGCACCAATTGCCACTCTTTACCGTCAATTGAATAGTAAAACCCAATCACTTTTGCATCAGAAGATATTTTCATAAAGACGCTTTTGCTTTTCACCACATCATGGTTGTTATCGTCTGAAAAATCTTTTGTTTTGACCGTAACAATCCGCTTGTTCATCCTTTCATCTGCTTCAAAAGCAAATTTGAGCCAATTTTTTTTATCAATATAAATAAACGCCATACCTGCATCGTATTTCACATTATGAACAGGCGTTACTTTGAAAGAAAACGTAAAGGGTTTGGTATTGTCAACCGAGTTCAAAAGCAAGGGTGCATTTGCTTTTTGATAAGGTGGTGCACCTGGCTCAATGAAGAAGTCTGTTTCCTTTTCAGAAGTGAGTTCAATTTTGTCAGTGGTCATTTTCACAACCTTTCCTGCAGGACCATTTATGCAGAACCCGAAAGGATATTTTTCAGAAAGTACTTCAATCAATTCCTTTTGTTCGGATTCGTCTGAAACAGCCTTTTTTTCAGGTACATTTTTGCACCCTAAAACCAATATCAATAAGAAGAATAAATATTTTTTCATGTTATAAATTTTTGTAGCCGATTCGCCTAATGCCGTAAAAATCAATTCAAGGTCAGTCATGTGGTCGCGTAGGTTTTGTTTTTCCAAACCTTTCAAGTTTTTATGTTCGCTGGGTGTCATCCCAAATGTGCCTTTGGCGATAACAGCCGTTAAAATCGAGTATTCATGTCCTTCTTTTACGCCTCGTTTTTTCCATTCATCGGTCAGTTTTTTGCGGGTATCAATGGTTTGCAAACGCTGTTTTATACATTCATCGGTGTATCCTTGGGCTTGATAAATTTCA
>JAYTMI010000296.1:0-12017 GCA_043728625.1 Saprospiraceae bacterium
GGTATTTAATGACGAAGCACCTGATGTGGGTTTTACGGCGCATGTCATCGAAGAAGACTCCGTTGTAGAAGGTGTCAACAGTTTTGCGAAAAAAGTGGGCGCTGATTTGGTGACTGTTGTGACCAAATACCGCTCTTTTTGGCAACGATTTATACATGTCAGCATGACAAAACAATTGGCAATGTATGCGGAAATACCCGTTTTGGTGATACACGTGGCGGAATAATTGGGCACTTTATGCGTAACTAACCCATTGATGGACAACGCATTGCAAAACTATCCACTATCCATTATCATCTATCCACTACAGAGTATCTAAAAACTCGGCTACCTTTGCGGCATGAAGGAAACCAATAAAGATAGTCATCCAGCACATACGGGTATTCGCTCGATTCGTCATGGTATTTTTGCCAATATATTTTTAGCAATCGCCAAAGGGTTTGTGGGCTTTTTCGGCAATTCTTTTGCCTTAATTGCCGATGCCATCGAATCCACTGCCGACGTTTTTACCTCCATAATTGTTTGGATTGGACTTAAATCTGCGGCGAAGCCACCCGATGAAGACCATCCTTATGGGCACGGTCGCGCTGAACCTTTGGCGGGTATCGTCGTTGCTTTATCCCTTTTTGGGGCGGCCATTTATATCGCTTTTGAAAGTATCAGACTCATTCAAACCCCCCATAAAACGCCTGCAGCATATACCTTGATTGTTCTTATTGGGGTCATCGCCATCAAAGAATTTATGTTTCGGTATGTCGAACGAATCGCCAACGACATCGGCAGCACAGCTGTCAAAGGCGATGCGTGGCACCACCGCAGCGATGCCATAACGAGTTTTACGGCAGCCATTGGCATCACGATTGCGCTCATCGGCGGCGAGGGTTACGAAAGTGCCGACGATTGGGCGGCATTGATTGCAGCGGGGTTTATCGTTTACAATGCTTGGCATATTTTCGAACCCGCTTTAAACGAAGTAATGGACAAAGCCCCCCCTCAGTATTTGGTCGAAGAAGTGAAAGTTTTGGCACGAGAAGTGGCGGGTGTGCAAGATGTCGAGAAGTGTTTTATCCGAAAATCAGGCTTTGAATTTTTTGTGGATATTCATGTCGTCGTGGACGGCAACTTGTCGGTTCGGGAAGGGCATAAAATCGGGCACGATGTCAAAGACCATATCATGCAGCATAAACCTTTGATTTACAATGTTTTGACGCATATTGAACCGTCAATGTAATTTCAGTAAATTGTGTAATCGATTTTTTATTAAAATTACATTGTAAACAATTGTTACAAAGTAATTAAGTAATCCGAAGGATTGACCCAATACGCCTTACCCCCCCTCAGTATAAATCATCAATGAACAGAAGTTTTTGCTTTTTGAATTGTTTTCCCTTTTCGTGGTTTTGCCATCTTAGGCGTAATAAAGTCGTAGCCTAAATTGAAGGAAAAGAAAAAAGAACGGAAGGTCATATAATCTTTATTCGGTTGTTGTCCACGTGTGATGACAACGGGTTTTGGGTTTTTGTAAAGATAATTCATAGAAAAAGTATGTCGAAGAGAGACACTCACTCGATTTGTAAAATACCTTTTAATGCCAAAAATTAAGGAAAAATCGGAGGTATTGAAGCCAATAGCATTGACCAGATTTTGCTGTATAGTATCTGTTAACGAAAGACTTTTTAGGATTTTTGTTTCCGACTTTAACAACCGACCATAAGACACACCCGCATAAATATTCCAGCGATAGTGACCTATTTCTGATTTGTCATAAAAATAATTGAACAAAATAGGCACTTCGGCATAACCTAAGGAGACATAAACTGTGCGTTTTTGTTTGCTAATTTCGTCGGCATCGGGACGTGTACCCCGCTGGGAATAGAGCAACTCAGTGCTGACGTCCATGTCCTTTCTCAGAATGATTGCGCCGCGCAAGCCAAAATTTATGCCTTTGTTATTGTAGCCAAATTGTTCGTCACCGTCAATTTGAGAGAAATTGACCCCGACAGTTGCGCCTGCTTTGAATAAACTGCTGTACTTTTGAGCCGACAAGGCAGAGGGTGCAAAAAACAAGAGTATTAGGCAAAGTGCGTGTTCTTTTTTCATGTTGAATGATGATTTTAGGCTTTAAAATTAAACAAAATTGCGGTATTCTGGTATTCACTACGGATATTTTAGACCTTACGTATCTTTTACAATAAAAATATTAAACGATGGAAATCTCACTTTCAGGTAAAAAAGCGTTTATCGGCGGCAGTTCACAAGGCATCGGTTTTGCCATTGCAGCATGTATGGCAGCATGTGGGGCAGATGTGACTTTAACGAGTCGCCATGAAGCTAAACTCAAAGAAGCGGTGTCAAAATTACCTAAAAAACGGGGGCAGTACCACGATTACCTTGTCGTGGATTTTGGCGATTTGAAAAAATTAGAAAAAATTTTGGCTAAATATCAAGCAAAAACGGCGAAAAACCCTGTCAGCATACTCGTTTTGAACTCAGGCGGACCCACGCCGAGTACCGCATTCGACGCAACACCCCCTCAGTATCAAGCCTATTTTGAGGAAGCTATCCTCGCCAGTCAGATGCTCGCACAAGCGTTTGTACCAGCGATGGAAACGATGAATTATGGTCGTATTATCACTGTTTTGAGTTCGACTGTCAAACAACCGAAAATAGATTTGGGCATCTCAAACACCATTCGGGCAGCTCTTGCGAATTGGGCAAAATCGTTATCCATTGAGTTAGGTGGCTATGGCATTACGGTCAATAACTTGTTGCCAGGACTTATTCAGACCGAAAGATTGAATGAATTGATGGATATTCGGGCTGAAAAAGCCCATATCTCAAGAGACAAGGTGGCGGAAGCCATGGCACAAACGATTCCAGCCAAACGCATTGGTGCGCCGAAAGATTTGGGTAATATGGCGGCGTTTTTGGCTTCTGATTTGGCATCGTATATCAATGGTGTCAATGTGCCTGTGGATGGGGGCTTTTTGGGAACATTATAAGACCCCTCAGTATAGCAACCGAAAAACACAACGTTTTGTCGAATCTATTTCATTAGACATAAGATATTTTGTAACTTCGGCGGTCAACGAACAATCTTTCCTACTATTTTACCAGTAACTCATTCACCAATAACAGAAAAAATCATGGCTAAATTTACAATAAACATCAACGGCAAGCCGACAACACTCGAAGCTGAACCGAATATGCCTTTGCTGTGGGCATTGCGCGACATCATCGGTTTGACGGGCACAAAATTCGGCTGCGGCATGAGTCAATGCGGTGCTTGCACGGTTCATCTCAACGGCACGCCTGTGCGCTCCTGCTCTGTACCCCTCAGTCAAGTGAAAAAAGGAAAAATCACGACGATTGAAGGGATTTCTTCGGACACCAACCACGTTGTGCAACAAGCATGGATTGCCGAACAAGTGCCACAATGCGGTTACTGCCAAAGCGGTCAAATTATGAGCGCAGTGGCTTTGTTGAAATCCAATCCGAAACCAACAGATGCGGATATTGACAATGCCATGTCGGGCAATTTATGCCGTTGTGGCACTTATCAACGCATCAAAAAAGCCATTCATTTGGCATCGGATATGTTGAAAGAAAATGGTGGCAAAACGGAAATGCCAAAAATGAAAACGTCCTCGTCCATGAAAGGGTAGTGTATCCCCCTCCCGATTTTCTCAGGATGTTCCATCAGTATTTTTACTCAACTAAACTAAAAAATCATGCAAAATATAGATCGTCGTAATTTCTTAAAATGGTCAGGTGTCTTAACCATCGGTTTCACCTTGCCGAGCATGGGCAAAGCCAATAGTCTTAATTCAATGCTGACCGATACCGTTGCGGGTGAACTCAACGCCTTCGTGGTCATTACAAAAGACAATAAAATAACGATTTTTAACCCACGCCCCGATATGGGTCAAGGCTCAACGCAAGCCATGCCGATGCTGATTGCCGAAGAATTGGAGGTACGCCTTGAAGATGTGCATATCGTTTCGACAACAGGTGCAAAAAAGCACGGTGGACAAGGCGCAGGCGGCTCGACTTCTGTGCGCACAAAGTTCAAAACCTTGCGCGAAGCAGGTGCACAAGCCCGTGAAATGTTGACCGAAGCGGCAGCCAAACGGTGGGGTGTTCCCACAGCCGAATGTTATGCTGAAAATGGTCAAATTATTCATAAATCCAGTAAAAAAGCGGTGAATTACGGCGATTTGGTGGAAGATGCTTCGAAATTAGAAGTACCCAAATCACCTAAGTTGAAAGATCCAAAAGACTTTAAACTGATTGGTAAAAGCCTGCCACGTCTCGATGTGCCGACGCGTGTGAACGGTACAGCGATGTATGGCATTGATGCTAAAATCGAGGGAATGTTGTACGCCGTTGTGCTGCATTCGCCTGTGATTCATGGCAAAATAGTGAGCATTGATGATTCAGCCGCTTTGAAAGTGGCGGGTGTAAAGAAAGTTGTGAAAATAGAACGCGCTTTGCCGCATAAAACCATAGATGCTGTGGCTGTCGTCGCCACCAATACTTGGGCAGCGATTCAAGGGCGCAATGCTTTGAAAGTAGAGTGGGATAATGGTGATTTTGATAAGATTTCAACCAATGCGTATTTCAAAAATGTCCATGCGGCAGTCAAAGATACTGAGGGGGGCTACACGAATAAAGATGCCAAAGGCAATGTTAAAGACGCTTTGGCGAAAGCAAAAAAAGTCGTCACAGGCGAATACGAAACGCCATTTACAGCTCATGCACCGATTGAACCGGAAAACTGTACGGCTTGGGTGCAGGGCGATAAAGTGGAAATTTGGGCACCCACACAAGGTCCTGACTGGTTGATGGGGACTGTTGCGCAAAAAAATGGCTTCAAACCAGAGAATATTAAAGTCAATCCAATGCTTTTAGGCGGGGCGTTTGGGCGCAAAGCCTATTTCGATTTTGTGACCGAAGCCGTTGATTTATCTAAAAAACTCAATGCGCCTGTCAAACTCATGTGGACACGTGAGGACGACTTGATGCAAGGTCCTGTACGCCCCGGTATGGTCTATGGACTGAGGGGGGGCTTGGATGAAAACAACAAATTGATTGCTTACGAAAACCGCATTGCTGGCGGTCTTTTGGGTTGGCAACTCGGCAAAACGCCGCCTGAAAAAGCAGATGATAGTTGGGCAGAAGGCGTGAAACAAGAAGACAGCCCTTACGATATTCCGAATCGGGCGCAAATATTTCATTTGGAAGACACGCATATTCCGATTGTGTGGTGGCGGTCGGTTTATACCTCTACCAATTCATTTGCCCATGAATGTTTTATGGACGAAATGGCGCATGCGGCGGGTAAAGATCCGTTGCAATTTCGCTTGGATTTGCTGAAAGATGAGCCTCGTTTTGCTAATGTTTTGAAATATGTCGCTGAAAAAGCAGGTTATGGCAAGCCGTTACCCGTAGGTCAAGCGCAAGGGATTGCGGTGGCACATTCATTTGGCTCGACGGCAGCTTATGTCATTACCGTTTCAAAACAAGGTGCAGGCGTGAAAATTGAAAAAGTCGTGGCAGCCATTGACTGTGGCATTGCCATTAATCCCGATAATGTCAAAGCGCAAACAGAAGGCAATATCGTCATGGGTTTGTCGGCTGCCTTGAAAGAGCCGATTACGATTGTCAACGGTGTGGTGCAACAAACCAATTTTCATCAATTTACACCTTTGCGCATACATGAAGTGCCACCGATGGAGATTCACGTCATACCCAGCACCGAACAACCCGGTGGGGCAGGAGAGCCAGGTTTGCCGCCTGTTGCACCTGCTTTGTGCAATGCTATTTTTAATTTGACAGGAACAAGAGTACGGAATTTGCCTTTTGATTTGTCGAATGTGGGTTGAATAGCATTAACACGTTTGGTTTCAGCGGATTCTCTCATCAGTTATATGGAATTTTTTTATACTAATGAGACACTGCTGCTTTTGTAAATATTGTAAACAGTGTAAATATTGTAACACTTTTAAGCATTATAAACATTCTCAAACGTGCTCGTCAACCCCGCATCGGGCAAAATTTGCCGCAAATGATGCTTCAAGTGTTCCGCATAATCCGCCATAATAAACTGCAAATTAAACGGTACAGAGCCTTCAATTGAAATTGTATGACTCAATACTGAGGGGTCAACTGTTTCAATAATATGCGCGATTTGACGATTGTAAGCGACCCATATATCAATGATTTCCAACCAATTACCTTCATTATATTTCTGTAAAGCCACCCACGAATCCTGTTTGTAGCCGACAAAATCGAGGTGTGGCTGCTGCATCGTCCGCACAAATTTCTGCTGATTGTTGCAAGCGGAATCAATCAGATGCCCCAAAACTTCTTTGTACGACCATTTTTCGGGACGAGGTTTTATAGACGCTTCTTCGTCCGTTATTTTTTGTAATTGTGGTAAAACGTAATCAATCGTTTCACGTAAGTGATTCGCAACTTCTTTCATAATTACTTAAACTCTTTGATTTTAATATTCCGATACCACACTTTATCTCCGTGGTCTTGCAAGGCTAAACGCCCTTTTTTAATCGTACCAAAATATGGCTGATTTTTAAACTTACTTTTAGCAACCATTTCCTTCCATTGTGGTGTCCACATATCGGTTTCGACGACTTTTTTGCCATTTTGCCATTGCTCAAGATGTCCTTTTTTGACAATCAGACGGATTTTATTCCATTCACCGACAGGTTTTACGGTGATTTGATTGGATTCAATAAGGTCATACAAGTCGCCCGCTTTGTGTTTTGGGATCTTCGCATCGGGGTGACACGTATTGTCCAAAACCTGCATTTCAGGACCTGAATGCCAAACTTCACCGAGTTTCCCGTCTTCCAAGACATTGAAAATGATACCGCTGTTGCCACAAGGCGCGATTTTCCAATCGAGACGCAGTTCGTAGTTCTCAAATTCGCTGTCTGTGATTAAGTCACCGTTGCCAATGCGTTTGCCATTTTCGTCTTTTACTGAGGGGTCTAAAACAAGGGCATCACCATCAACTTTCCAAGCCGAGCCATCGCTTTTTTTGTTGAAAACATGCCAACCTTCAGTGTTTTTACCATTAAAAAGCATTTTCCAACCCGCTTTTTTCTCCATGTCGCTCAAAATATTGGTAGCTGCAAGCTGTGCTTGCAGCCCGACAATTCGGGAAGGCGTGTTCGTTGTAAAAAAAATAGCTGCAAAAAGCGGCAAAGCGACAAGCGCAAAAGTGTATTGTTTCATTTTAAAAAGATAAATTGGTGAAAGGATATTTGTTAGTCAGGCTTTGTAAAAGCCGACTAAAAGTAGGCATTTTTAACACTTTCTCCTTTTTTTTTGTCTTAATGCAGTATAAATAGGTTTAACTACTGCAAATACGATAATGCCGCTCGTACCAACCGAATTTCACCATACGAAAAATCATCGCCCAACACCTCTTTTATGGCTGTTGAGCCAGTGCCTTCGGCAAATTCAGCCAGTGCTTTTCGAATCGTTTCGATGCGGTCTGTTTCGATGATTTTTTCAATATCCACTAATCCTTTTGTCACGAGTTTAGACAAGTGATTGTAAATCGTATCGAGTGTCATGCTGCGTTCTTTAGCAATTTCGGTCGGTTTTTTGCCACTTTTGACCAAATCAAGGGTAAATTGATACGTATTCGACAAGTCCTTCACTTTGTATTTTGCAGGCTTTTCGTTGAAATTGTCCAAGTCTTTTGAAGCATCGTAAGGCTTGTTTTTTTCAAAAGCCACCGCATTTTTAGCGGCTTGCAAAAGGGCATAACGTTGCTGTGGATTGAACGCAGATTCAATCAATTCTTTCGTAATTTCAGTGCCTTCTACAACCGATTTGACCAAAACGGCGGCTTTTTGAAAACGTTGAAACTGTTCATACATCGTCATTTCCAAATCGCTCAATTCTTCGATATACGCCTTGGTTTTGGACAAAGCATTCATTTTCTCCCTATGAATCAGCAACTGTAAGATGCGTTCTTTAAATTCTTTAACAAAATAGTCGCGTGCTGCCGTCAAGCGTTCATTGAGCCAAGCCCAATCAATCGGCTCTTTTTGTAGGCAGGAACGGAGCTGTTGAACGAAAGTATCCGCAAAATTACTGAGTGGGGTCAACAATTCAAATTGTTCATCTGCCCAACCTTTCATTTTCTGTTTGTTCGAATTCTGTTCGCTTTTGTCATACGAATCAAGGTGTTGTCGCCACGCATGATTAAGCGGTGCGAAAGTGTAGGATTTGAGGATAGAATGTTTCAAATAAGCCAGTGTTTCAGCTTCTAACAAGCGAAAAACGGTCTCTTTATCGGGCTTTGTCGCTGCATAACGCTCGACTTGCACATCATTGCTGATGCCTCGAAAATTGATTTTTGAACTCAAAATCAAACCATCAAGCGACCGCAAACGCGACAAAGCGACATAAATCTGCCCAGCGGCAAAGGCTTTTCCGACATCAATCACCGCTTTGTCAAAAGTCAAGCCTTGACTTTTATGCACCGTTATTGCCCAGGCCAATTTGATGGGATATTGCGTAAAAGTGCCGATTGTCTCTTCGTCAATTTCTTTTGTGCGCTCGCTGACCGCAAATTTTATATTGTTCCAAACGTATTTTTCAAGGGTCAAACGTATATCAGAATCGGCTAAAACAACGGTGATGTTAACCACGTCGTCTTGTGTGCTGATGCTTTCAACCGTAGCGATTTTGCCATTAAAATACCGTTGCTCCCCACTGATATCGTTCTTCACAAACATGATTTGTGCGCCAATTTTAAGCGTTAATGTTTTGTCAAGTGGGTAAATAGACTCTGGAAACTCGCCTTCAATCGTGGCTGGAAAGGTAAAGGTTTCGCCTTTTAGTTCTGCCAAAGCGACGTCGTTGATTTGATGTGCTTTGGCGTTGTGAGTCGTCAAAGTGATGTAGCCGTCTTCGGGTTTTGCTTGAAAATCAGGTTTGTAAAATTGATTTAAAATCGTCATGTCTGCCGCTTCAATACGGTTGTTTCGGAGGTTGTTCAAAATGCCAATAAATCGCTCGTCCGATTGCCGATAGATTTTGTCCAACTCAATATATAAAGGTGGATTGTCGGCTAAAGCTTGCGCATGAAAGAAAAAAGGGCTTTTGTAATAGTGCTTCAAAATTTCCCATTCCTCATGTTTGACAACAGGCGGTAATTGCATTAAATCGCCAATAAACAAGACTTGTACGCCGCCAAAAGGTGTAAAAGAGTCGTTTCTAACAATTCGCAAAGTGGCATCAATGGCATCTAAAAGGTCGGCACGCAGCATACTCACTTCGTCAATAATCAACAATTCGAGGCGTTGCAACACCTTTCGGCGGTGTGCTTGCAGCCGCATTTGCGCCCGCAGCGTATGCCGATTGTGCATATTAAAAGTCGTTTGCGTGCTCATCGGGAGCATATCGGCAGGAATAAATGCGCCAAACGGCAATTGAAATTGCGAATGAATCGTAACACCACCCGCATTGATGGCAGCAATGCCCGTTGGGGCAACAATAACAGCCCGTTTGTGCGTTATCGAGATGATGTTTTGTAGAAAAGTCGTTTTACCTGTCCCTGCTTTGCCTGTCAAAAACACCGATTTTTCGGTCTGATTGATGAATTTAGCGGCAAATACTGAGGGGTCGGTTTCAAAATGTTTTCTCATCGGTTTTGTTATTTTTAAAAAAAAAACATTTGTTTGAAATAGGTTCTCAAAGTTAGTAAAAACAATAAAAAGTTGTGTGTTTGTGCAAAGAAAATATGTACTTTTGTCAAAAATATTGTTTTGAAATGAAAAATGAAACCACTATAACGCCGTTTGTCCAAAAGGACTCCTTTGTAGAAGAGACTAAAATCAGAAAAATTTGGCATGATGACGAATGGTATTTTTCAGTTGTAGATGTCATTGAAGTTTTGACTGATAGTAAAAACCCATCTGTTTATTGGTCGGCACTAAAAAAACGAGAAACTGAATCTTTTACAAAATGTAAAAGATTCAATCTGCCAAGGGCAAATGGTAAAAATTATCCTTCTGATTGCGCCAATACTGAGGGGGTGTTAAGAATCGTCATGTCCGTTCCGTCACCAAAAGCGGAACCTTTCAAATTGTGGTTGGCTGCGTTGGGCAAACAGGCGATTGACGAAGCCGAAAACCCTGAATTATTGACCGAACGACAAGCCGAAATTTATCGCGCCAAAGGTTATCCTGAAGAATGGATTGCGCGACGGGTTCAAACAATTGATATACGCAATCAATTAACGGCAGAATGGAAAAATAGAGGTGTCAAAGAAGGGCACGAATACAGTATTTTGACTGCAACAATTGCCAAAGGCACTTTTGGACTCACGCCCAGCGAACATGCCCAATTCAAAGGTTTAGAAAAAGAAAACCTGCGCGACCACATGACAGGTTTCGAATTGATTTTGACCGCATTGAGCGAAGAAGCGACACGGTTTATAACCGTCAGAGATGATGCACAAGGCTTTAATGAAAACTATGATGCGTCGGTTATGGGTGGGCATATCGGGAAAACGGCTCGTCAAAACCTTGAAAGGCAGTTGGGTGAGCCTGTTATTTCAAAAGAAAATCACCTAAAAGTGTTAAAAGAAGATACAACAAAAGAATTACCAAATGAAAAAACCGAGTAAATACGTCTCAATCTTAGGGAAATTTCAAATTTTCCTAAGATTATTCTCAACATTTAGGTTCGAGGAACTTTTAAAGTTCCCCGAACCTGTTGCTCCACTAATAATATTTTGTTTGTTTTTAGGAAATTGCTCCGCTCAAAAAAACAATAATTCGGTGGTTGCAGATTACGACACCAAAAACTGGACAGAACTAACGGCACTCGACAATACCATCAAAATAGATATGCATTATGCCACAAAGAACAATTTTACAAAAGCCATTATGTACGATTGCGCCCGTTGTTTTCTCCGTCCTGATGCAGCCAAAGCGATTGAAAAAGTGCATAAAGTATTGAAAGACAAAGGTTACGGTGGTTTAAAGATGTTTGATTGTTATCGCCCAAGACCTTACCAACAACGACTTTGGGACAAAGTGCCTAATCCGAGTTACGTCACACCGCCGTGGAAAGGCTCGCAACACACACGTGGTTTGGCAGCCGATTTGACAATTGTTGACAAAGAAGGCAAAGAGTTGGATATGGGAACAGAATTTGATAATTTTACGAATCGTGCTCATACAGACAATACAAATTTGCCTAAAAATGTCTTAGAAAACCGTCAATTACTGAGGGGGGTCATGGCGCAAGTGGGCTTTAATGGTATCCGTACCGAATGGTGGCATTTTTTTTATACAAAGAAAAAATACGATTTGTCGGAATGGGTTTGGCAATGTAAATAAGATGTAAGACTTTTACAGCGAGACGAATGACTTGTTTTTGTGAAACAATGTCGTGTTTCGCAACGTTTAGAAAGGGCATTTGTCAATAGCCATAGGGTTATTAGAAAAGCGTTTATAAATGGCAAATGACCCAATGACTTTTTTATAACTCAATAACGATTAACGATTCGATATGTCAGCAACAACAGCTTATCGGTCAGATGTGGAGGCAGTAGATGCGCTCGCACTGGCTTACAAAAACCTCACAAAAGAAATTGGCAAAGTGATTGTCGGACAAGAAGATGTCGTCCGTGCCGTTATCATTTCTTTGTTTTCCAATGGTCATAGTTTATTGGTCGGTGTGCCGGGTTTGGCAAAAACCTTATTGGTTTCGACGATTTCAGAGGTATTGGACTTGGATTTCAAACGGATTCAATTCACGCCCGACTTGATGCCTTCCGATATTACAGGTTCTGAAATTTTGGGCGAAGATCGCCATTTCAAATTCAATCGCGGTCCGTTGTTTGCCAATATCGTTTTGGCAGATGAAATCAACCGTACACCGCCTAAAACGCAAGCGGCTTTGCTCGAAGCGATGCAGGAGCGCAGTGTGACTGTGGCTGGAGATCGCCATATTTTACCATCGCC
>JAYTMI010000297.1:0-7112 GCA_043728625.1 Saprospiraceae bacterium
GTAAGGAACTAAAAGAAAATCTGTGTAAATCAGTCGCATCAGTATCATCTGTGGTCTAAGATGTTTAGTCGGTAAAAATACTGAGGGGGTCGAAAAGAAGGACTTTTTTGAGATTAAAAGGCGCGTGATGTTGTTCTTGCACTATTATTTTACTAAAACAAAAAAATGAAACGGAGAATTATTACGCCACGTTTTGATTGGCAAGCAAAAGTTGAAAATTTAGGCTTTGGTTTTCATACCATGGACGGTACATATTGGGACGAAAGTGCCTATTATGAGTTTTCAATGTCCGAAATTAATACCATCGAAAAAGCGACGGGTGAATTGTGGGAAATGTGCCTTGAAGCAGTAGAATACGTCACGTCGAAGAAAAAATATGACCTTTTTCACATTCCCAAATGGGTAGTGCCACATATTGAACAGACTTGGAACGACGATGCACCTTCTATTTATGGGCGTTTTGATTTCAGTTTCAAGGATGGTGTGCCTAAAATGTTGGAATTTAATGCCGATACGCCGACTTCGCTTTTTGAGACAGGCGTTGTGCAGTGGGAATGGTTGCAAGAGTTGTTTCCATATTATGACCAATTTAACTCTGTGCATGAAAAATTGATAGCTTATTGGCAGTATTTGAAGCCTTATTTACATGAAGGCGTGGTGCATTTTTCGGTTGTCAAAGAGTCTCTTGAAGATTTGACAACGGTGGAATATCTGCGTGATACAGCGATTCAAGCGGGTTTGAAAACCAAATTGATTTATATGGATGATATTGGGTGGGATGAAAAAATGTTCACTTTCAAGGACTTACAAGGGCATAATATGCGTAATATATTTAAACTTTATCCTTGGGAGTGGCTGATTTTTGATGAATTTGGACAACTGATTGTGAAAGATAAAAACAAAGCGCATTGGATGGAACCGTCTTGGAAAATGATTTTGAGCAATAAAGCCATTTTGCCTGTTTTATGGGATATGTTTCCAGATTCAGATTGGTTGTTACCGACGCAATTTGATAGTGTTGATATTAGTAGTTATGTCAAGAAGCCGATTTTGTCACGCGAAGGGGCAAATGTGATGATTGTCAAAAACAATCAATATCAGCAACATACTGAGGGGGAGTACGGCGAGGAAGGTTTTATTTATCAGGAACTATGTGAACTGCCTGAATTTGATGGCAATTATGCCCTAATCGGCTCATGGATTGTCGGTCAAGAACCGGCGGGCATCGGAATTAGGGAGTCTAATAGTCTCATTACTGACAACGGCAGCCGCTTCGTGCCACATGTGATTATTTGAATTTTTAAAAAAAATATAAAAAAACATTTGCTCAAACGAAAATAGGTTCTATCTTTGCATCGCTTTTCGAAGGAAGGGCAAAAAAAGCTCATTTTGACCCATGGTGTAACGGTAGCACTACTGATTTTGGTTCAGTTAGTTAAGGTTCGAACCCTTATGGGTCAACGAGGGGTAGTAAGCGTCGGCATTTTGACTTCGGTCGGATGTTGGCGCTTACGTTATTTAGGACATACCGGTTGCAATGCTTGAATTGAGACGACAAGTAATTGATTATCAGTTGCTTATAAAGCAAAGGCGATAAAATTCATTCCTGAATTTTATCGCCTTTGTCATTTAATCTAAATATTTAATCACTTGATGAGTGTAAAATCGCCTTTAATAATCTCTTTTCGCCCATCAATATAAGTCACCTCAGCCCAAAAGACATAAACCCCTGACATCGCTACTTGACCGTGAAAATAGCCGTCCCAACCTTCTGTTTCGGGTGCAGGAAAAATATGGTCTTTTTGAAACATGAGATGCCCACCTCGACCGAAAATCTTGAATTTGTCTATGCTGACAACCATTTTTCCACCATATAAAGTGTAATAATCGTTTACCAAATCACCATTTGGCGAAAAGGCTTGTGGCGCGAAAAAGAGGTTGTTGCGGCGTATAATCACTTGTGTCGCAGCCATTTTGATGCAACCCAATGAATCTATAGCTGTAATGCTGTATGTATTCGAGTCAAATGGCTTGACAAACGTATCGAGGGAACGGATAGAACGGTCGCTCCAATAGAAACTACTGAGGGGGCGATTGGTCGTAACCGTTAAGCGAAATGAATCGCCAAATTGTACTTCTTTGCTATCGGGTAATTGCAAAACGAAGGGAGATGGATTTGGAATATCAATCTTTTTGTCAATTTTACAGCCCATTCTATCCACTAATGAAATGGTATAGCTGCCTGATTTTAAGTTTTCTATGAAAATACGACGAGGAAAAGTGTCATGTCCATTCACTAAAAAATAAGGGGGCGAACCGCCTCTGGCACTATCGAGGGCGATAACAGCGTCGTTTCCATCATTGCAGCGCGGCGGTTTAACGGAATAGGCTGCGACTTCTGGCGAGGGGATGATTTTTAAAAGAATATCATCTTTTACGGTACATGCTGTTGTTGCAGTTACTTTGACGAAAATTTTTACGGTTTGCTTTGGATTAACGGTAATAACTGGAGTCGAATCACCCGTACTCCAATTGTAAAGACAATTACGGCAATCGGGAATCGTGGCATCGAGCGTCACAGGGTTACTGACACAGACTTGCGTACTGTCTCCCAGATTCAATTCAAAAATACATTTTATTTTAGCGACCCACATATCATTCGTATTGAGTTTGCCACCGTCTGGAAAGACGAGTCTGCCGCGTGCATCTTCTGTTTTGTCGCTTCCTTTGTCTGAATTGGACAAACCACAAACCAGGTATGCACCATCATCAAACTTGACCATTTCAAAAGCGGCGTCATTACCGGGTCCTCCAAAGTTTTGGTCCCAAATAATATTGCCTTTTTCATCAATATAAACCAACCAAAAATCATAGTTCCCTTTGAGCGTATCTTTTTTTGTGCCGCCAGGTAAGGAAATAGATTGACCCGCCAACATGATATAGCCTGTTTTGTTTTGTTCAATCGCTACAACACGGTCATTGCTGGTACCGCCATAGGTTTTGTCCCAAATCTTTTTGCCGTTCTTATCAATTTTTATTACCCAAAAATCGGCTTCACCATAGTTCATCGCTGTTTTATCAAAATCAGGGTCGCCATTGCTGTTTGCGCCAATAAGAAAAGAGCCGTCTTTTAGTTCTTGAATGTCTCGGATTTCATCTAATTTAGAACTGCCATAGGTTTTATCCCAAATTTTTTGCCCATTGCCATCAAATTTGATAATCCAAATATCTTTGTTATTGCCTTTTACACCGCGTAAATCCTCCGATTTATCACCTGATCGGCTTGAAATTGACTCGCAAGCCAATATGAAATTACCGTCTTGTGTGGTACTCAAAGCATAAGGATACTCATCACGGTCATCGCCACCAAAGGATTTGTCCCAAATTTTATTACCGTTTTTATCTATTTTGAGTAGCCAAATATCATTTGCACCTTGACTGGGCATTGTTTTGTCGCCACTTACAGGTGAATCGGAATGTCCAACAATGATATAACTGTTACCGTTATCAGTGACAATGGCATTGAAAGGTTGGTCGTCGCCGCTGCCACCATAGGTTTTTTCCCATCGTTTGGTGCCATCGGGGGCAATCTGTACCAGCCAGAAATCGAAACCTCCTTTGCTTGGATCTGTTTTGTCGCCCGTTTTTCCAGAAATGCTTGTACCGATTAAAAGATACCCCTCAGTATTTTGAATCGCTTTGTAACATCGGTCAGTCGTATCGCCGCCGTAACGTTTATCCCACAATTTTTTTCCAATACTATCAATACGAACTATCCAATAATCTTCCGCACCTCGTGCGGCTTGGGTTACATCGCGTGCATCGGCGGGTGAATCGGTTGAACCAATGAGCAAAAAACCACCATCCTCAGTTTTAAAAGCAGATTGAAGGGTTTCCCAACCTGATGCTCCATAAGTTTTGTCCCATTGCACTGTCGGTTGAGCCTTGATGGAGGCTGATGTCCTTGTCAAAAAAGCAAGTATAAATAGAAGTGATATATTTTTAATGTTTGAAATGTTCATGCTAAAGTGTTTGCTTTTGACTCCAAAGATATTTGTTTTTTTCTGAAATGTCTATCTTCTTCGAGTATGTAGAACAACATTTAACAAACTAAGGTTAGGTTTTCTCTCTTTTTTTTCAGAATTCAAAACTTACCTTTGACCCGATTTTGAAAAGACAAATTTTATTATTATACGTTAAAAAGAATATTATGATTGAAAATCAGTTAGTTACGGTACACAATAGATCTTTTAGACCGATGATTTCTGCACAAGCTATTGCAGATAGGGTAGCGGTTATCGGGAAACAGATTACAGAGGATTACGCTGGAAAGAATCCTCTTTTGTTATCCATTTTAAATGGTGCGTTCATGTTTGCCGCAGATTTGTCGCGCGCTATTGATACGGACTTAGAATTGACATTTGTCAAGCTCTCTTCTTATAAAGGCACTTCGACCACTGGAAAAGTCACCACAGTCTTAGGTCTTGATACCGATTTGCGTGGGCGACACATCATTATTGTCGAAGATATTGTTGATACTGGCAAGACGCTGCACAATTTCTTTAAAGAACTCTACAAAGAAGAGCCTGCATCGGTCGAAATCGCTGCTTGTTTTCACAAACCGGAGGCTTTGCAGCACCCCCTCAGTATCAAATACTTAGGTTTTGAGATTCCGAATCATTTTATTATTGGTTATGGATTGGACTTTGATGGCTTGGGGCGCAATTTGCCTGATGTGTATGAGCTGAATGAGTGATTTTTGACCACAGATTTGACTGATTTTCGCTGATTTTCTTTTGTCATCCTGTAAGGAACGAAAGAAAATCAGCGAAAATCAGTCAAATCTGTGGTCTCTTCAGTCATCGCCAATTGTTTTTCAAAACACACACTGTTTTCAATCCCTACATATTGACCATAATTAGGTATGATGCTGTATCTATTCTTTTTGTAAAGTTCAATCGCTTCGGGCTGTTTTTTACCCGTTTCCAAAACACAGCGCGTGAAGGATATTTCCCTTGCCCAATTTTCCAATTCCGTTAAAACAATTGTAGCCAAACCTTTTCCTCTGTGTTGTGGTAGAGTGTACATGCGCTTGACTTCCATCGTGTTTGCGTCAAATGCTTTTATGGCACCACAACCTACGGGTTTCTCTTCGTCATACGCAACAACAGCATGTTTTATGTGTACAATCTTATTGAATTGGGCATAAAAATCATGCTCATCGCCGTCTCTTTTAGCTAAGTCAGCGTCGAGAAATTTCACAAGTTCAATAAAATCTGGGTTATCAGAGTCAGTTCTTAATAGTTTTATCATTTTGAATTTATTTAGATGATTTGATACGATGACAAAGCAAAACTATCAAAATACGTCTATAAATTTTCAAATTACTTTCAAATACTGAGGGGGGTATAAAAAAAAGAAAAGCCCATTACACGAATGAATTTTAATTAATTTTGCGACATACAATATAAAAAGAAAGTAAAGTCCTCTTTTTAATTCGTGTAATTGGTGAAATTCGTGTCTGACCTAAGTAATTACCTTTTGTCAATAAAAATCCGAAACTTGTGTTTTATTTTAAAGTCATTTATGTTTCAAAAACTGCGCAATCTCAATTTTTTCTTTTTAGAAAAACACCGACGCAAAACGCAAATTGGTTTTTGCGTTCTTTTCATTGGCTTTTGGTTCTGTCTCCCAAAATCTTTGTTTAACGACCCAACGAGCATGGTTTTGGAAGCAAACGACGGTGCTTTGCTCAATGCCCGCATTGCAGCCGATGGGCAATGGCGTTTTCCACCCAGCGATACCTTACCCGAAAAATTTGTCACCTGTTTATTGGAATTTGAAGACCGCCAATTCTATTATCATCCAGGCGTTAATCTTTTTTCTTTGTTTCGTGCCATTTTGCAAAATATTAAGAATCAAGAAGTTGTGAGTGGTGGCTCAACTATAACCATGCAAACGATTCGCATGGCACGTAAAAATCAACCTCGAAATATTCTGACGAAACTCATTGAAGCAACTATGGCAATGCGTCTCGAAGTGACTTATACAAAGAACGATATTTTGTTGTTATATGCCTCCAATGCCCCTTTGGGTGGCAATGTCGTCGGTCTTGAAGCCGCTTCATGGCGGTATTTTGGCAAAAGCCCAAACCAATTGACTTGGGCAGAATCTGCGATGCTCGCCGTTTTGCCCAATGCACCTTCGCTCATTCACATTACCCGCAATCGCCCAGCTCTTTTCAACAAAAGAAATCGCCTTTTAGAACGCTTAATACTGAGGGGTAAAATTGACCGTGCTTCTGGCGAATTGGCGAAAGAAGAACCCTTACCCGACCAACCTTTGTCGTTGCCACAATCCGCACCTCATTTGCTCGATAGGGTTTTCAAAGAGCAAATTTCTAGGACTGGTAAACGCTCACGTGTGCGTACAACCATTGATGAAAATTTACAAAAACAAGTCAATAGTATCTTGCAAATTCATCACAATACATTGATTTCCAATGGTATTCATAACGCCGCCGTTTTTGTCACCGATATCGAAACAGGCAATGTATTGGCATATTGCGGCAACGTCATTGGGGCAGGGAAGGAGCATGGAGAAGACGTAGATGTTATACCGTCTATGCGTTCAACAGGCAGTATTTTGAAGCCCTTTTTATATGCTTATGCCCAGCAAGAAGGCGAAATTTTGCCCAATTCTATGCTCATTGATATTCCTACAGAAATTGGCGGTTATCATCCCGAAAATTATGCGGAAACCTATGACGGTGTCATACCCGCAAAACGTGCCTTAGCTCGTTCACTCAACATTCCGTTTGTCCGTTTGTTGAGCCAATACGGCATAGAGAAATTTTATCATCATTTGAAAAAATTAGGGATTACATCTTTTACAAATTCGCCTGACCATTATGGTTTGACCATGATTTTAGGTGGGGGAGAAGGTTCTCTTTGGGAGATTACAAACGCCTACGCTTCAATGGCGCGAACGGCTAAGCATTGGTATTCGTTGCAAAATAAATATGCGACAAATGATTGGCGTTCAGCAAATTATGTTTTCAGGAAAAAAAACTATCAACTATCAACTAACCACTATCAACTACAAGAGACCCC